>JABCZE010000218.1 GCA_013289785.1 Vulcanimicrobiota bacterium
ACCCGATGAGCGTGAAGATCGTCTCGCCGCTGGAAACGGTCGGCGAGCCTCCGGCCGCCGTCTTCATCAAACCGTAAACGATCCACGGCTGGCGCCCGACCTCGGCCGCCACCCAGCCGGCTTCGTTGGCAATGAACGGAAGCGGCATGAGCAGCATCAATATCCACAGCATCCAACGTGCGTTCGAAAGCCTTCCCAAGGCCAATAGCAGCACGGCAATCGTTGCGGCCGCGGCGAAGATCGTACCGAGACCGACCATGATGTGATACGCGTAGTACGTCAGCTCGACGGGCGGCCAGAGCTCACGCGCGTACGCATCGAGCCCATTGACGTTGGCCTTGTAGTTTCCATAGCTTAGAAAGCTCAAGATATCCGGGACGAAGATCGGATCGATTAAACGCCTGTGCGCGACGTCGGGCATTCCAATGATCGCCAGCGGGGCCTCGCGCTCGGTCGTGAAGAGGCCCTCCTGGGCGGCGAGCTTGACCGGCTGATACTGCGTGACGTCGCGCCCGTTGCGATCGCCGGTCGGAAAGACTGCGATCAACGAAAAGCCGAAGGCCACGATCGTTCCCGCTCGCACGAGCCGTCGCCCGACCGCCTCATCCCGGCGCGAAAGCAAGTAGTACGCGCCGATGCCGGCAACGACGAAACCTCCGGTAAGGAGCGCGCCGCAGAGCACGTGCGCAAACTGCCAGTACGCGAACGGGGAAAACAGCACCGCCCAGATGTTCTCCAAAAGAATCGTACCGCCGGCGGCGATGCGATAGCCGACCGGATGCTGCATCCACGCGTTGGTGGCTACGATGAAGAATCCCGAGAGCCAGGCTCCCGCGCAGACGATCGCACCGGCCCAGGCTACGAACATCGAAGGTACGCCCCGCCGCCGATAGAGCAGCGCACCGAGAAAAACGGACTCGAGAAAGAACGCGAACAGGCCCTCCATCGCGAGCGGTTGACCGACTACCGAACCGGTGTTGCGCGAAAATGCCGCCCAGTTCGTGCCGAACTGAAACTCCATTGGAATGCCGGTGACCACGCCGGCGGCAAAGTTGATCGCAAAGATTTTCGCCCAGAACGCGGCAATCCGCGCGGACTCTTCATCGTGTCCGCGCGCCGCCTTCCAGGTGTATGCCGCCACAAACGGCGCCAGCCCCATCGTAAGGATGGGGAAGAGATAATGGAACATGATCGTGAAGCTGAACTGCAGACGATCGGCGAGCACCGGATCCACGTCGCAGCCCTCCGGTTAGGTTCCGAGCAGTTGCCGAGCCTGCGAGCTGTCTTGGTACTCAACGGTCAGGATCGCCCTGATCTGACCGGCCGTGCGCTTGGACTGATCGTCGCTCATGCGCTGCAGCGTGTTATAGCACCAGAAGAGCAGCATCGGCAAGTCGCGATCGCGCGGATAGACTTCTTGCATGGCGACGATCGCTTTCGCGACGGCAAACGCCTCGTCGCTCTCGCGATTCCCGTAGTTGTAGTTCAACATGTAGTTGATCCGCTTGAGCCGGTTCTCGATCTCGAGAATCGACATGCCTCGCGGTCCGAAGTACTCATCGGCCGGCGCGAGCGTGGTGAGGTACGCGTCGTGCGGAATCGAGGTCACGGTCGCGATGACGCGAATCGGATCGACGGCCTTCAAACGCGCGAGAAACGTCTGCGCGTTGGTGAAATCGCCGGCCGTATAGCCGTCGTTGCCCGGCGATGCGCGCTGGGCGGAGGCGACAAGCTCGTTTCCCCAGTTCGTCGGCAGATGCGCGACCGGAAAGTTCGCAGCGGCGGCCCGTTCAAAGGCCAAGCTTCGCCATGCCGGATCGTGCGTCAGCAACCAGCCGCGCCAATTCGCCTCGACCCGGATCAGCAAGGCATCGATGTCGCCGGGATAGGCCTTGATGTTGGCCGTTGCGTCTTCATCGGCATAGCGTGCCAGCGCTTCGGGCTGGTCTTCGGAGTTCACGCGGGCCATCAGTCCCTGCGCCGCCGAGACGGTCGCGAAATCTTGCGAGTTTTTCATCGCCCAGTCGGCCGCCTCTCGCACCCACCAAACGGCGCCGTCGTGATTGGTTAGGGGATTATAGTGCAGGCCGCTTCCGATCTGTACGGTCAAGGTTGCGAGCACGCCGTAGTTCCGATCGGTCGGATACTGGAGCGAGTACGCGCGACCGGCGTCAAAGATCGTCGCAAGATAGATCTGTTGGGGACGAAAGCTCCAATCCGCGGCGGCATCTTTCGCGTAGGCGTCCTTCATCTGCGCGTAGAGTACCGCTGGGTCCGCTTCGAGCGTGGCATCGCTCCTCACCGGAAGCACCGCGGCGCCGCACAGCAGGGCGGCGGCCAGGGCTCTAGACCACGCTCGAGTCATCCAGCACCAAACCAAGATTGTTGGTCAGCAAAGCGTTCTTGATCTCGCGCGCAATGCGGCGCCCGGTGGACATCGGCTCGGAGTAGTTCAGATACGAATACGGCGAGCCGTCGATGAAAAGGTTCGTGCCGGCCACGATGCGCGCCGAGATCTCCATGACGTAGAACTGAATGTCAGGCGTGATGATCGTCTCGATGCAAAAGGCGCCGAAGAGGCCCTTGGGACCGCAGATTTCCTTGCTGACCCGAACCACGTCGTCGCCCATGCGCAGCGCTTCGGCAAGCATCGACTCGCGAAGCGAGACCGGCTGGTTGCCGACGACGACGTACGAAGGACTGACGTCCATGCCTTCCTGCGCGGCCGCCGGAATGCGGCCCAGTGAGTCGACGTTGGTCTCGTAGCGGCGGTCCATCGACATAATTTCAAGCTTGTTCTGCAGCGGCGAGTAGAAGTAGTGAATGTAGAGGGGTACGCCGATGATGTATTCCTGAATGATGTAGGCTTCCTTGAGGTGCGCCGCGCGCGCCTCAAAGTCGTGGGCGTCTCTAATGAACATGTAGCCTTTTCCGCCCGCTGCCCCGTAGAGCTTGACGATAACCGGCCGGTCGATTTCCGCCCCGCTGCGAAACTGCCGCGGCAGCTTGAGTCCGGCGCGCGAGAGCCACTGCCGCTGTAGTTCGCGGCTGGCCTCCCAATCGAGAACCGCCTTGTTCCCGAAATACGGAACCGTCATCTTCTTATGCTGCTCGAGCGAAAGATAGGCCACAAAGGATCCGTGCGGCACGATGATGGCTTTGCGGCGCTCGAGCTCGTCCATCAAGTTCATGAACTCCGCGTAGCGCTCCAGCACGATCACTTCGTCAACGAAGGCGAACGAGCGGTAGAGCCGCTCGGTATCGCGATTCGAAATCGCGAGCGTCTTAAAGCCTTCGTCGTGGGCGCCTTTGAGAATTTGCAGCGCCGAATGGGAGCCCAATGTTGCAATCGTATACGGCCGGTTCATACGTCCGCTTACACTACTCGCTCGCGCATGGAATGTCCCGTCCCAACGCGTCGCATCAATAAACGGCTCGTTCGATCGCCGGATTGCACAAGAGGCGTTCGACTGCGGCGCGCAGCGCTTCCCGATCGAGCACGGCGTCGTCGTGCGCCAAAAGTCGCCAGGCAATGGCCACGCCGCCTTCGAGGGGCTCGATCCAGACTTCGCCTGGGCGCGGGACCGCCTCGTCGAGCACGGTCACGCGATGTTTGTTCGGATTGAAGATCGTCTCGTCGGCGGTGACCCGCTCGATCAGTGCCGGTACGTCGCCGCCGTCATCGAAAAACCGGATTTCGCTGCGTTCGACTCGCTCCACGGCGACACCGAGCCGGCGCAGTGCGACCGCCGCCGTAAATGCGGTGTTGTCGGGAATTTTGAGACCGATCGCCACGGCACGCATCATAACGCCAGCGCCTGAACGAAGCTGCCAAAGAGGATCGAGCCACCGGAGGGAGCGAGAACGTCGTCGCTTTCGCGGCGGTCGAGATGGTTGAAGTTCCAGGCATCGCGCTCGGGGTGCGGCATGATCGCAAGCACGTTCCCGCCGCGATTCACCAGGCCC
>JABCZE010000219.1 GCA_013289785.1 Vulcanimicrobiota bacterium
TCCAGCTCGGCGACGGTGTCGAGCAGCGCGGGCGGTGCACCCCAAACGGAGTTCACGAGATCGGCGCCGGCGGCGTGCGCCGCGCGCACGACTGCCGGTTTGTACGAGTCGATAGAGATGGGAGCCGCCGGAAAGGCCGTCCGAAACGCGCGAATGACTGGAATCACGCGCGCGATTTCGACGGTTTCGTCAACGGCCCGATGACCCGGACGCGTCGACTCCCCGCCGATGTCGAGAATATCTGCGCCCACGTGCCACTGCGCGATCGCATGTGCGATTGCCGCGGGGGCGCTCTCCACGCCGTCGCCCGAGAACGAATCGGGCGTCACGTTCACGATCCCCATGACATACGTTCGCGTGCCCCAGACGAGCTCGCCGCCGCGTAAGCGCAGGGCGCCTCTTACACGATCGCCGGTACGAACCACTCGCGCAACTCCCCGACGATGAACGTCGAGCCCGTTACCACGACCACGTCGTCGATCGCCGCCAACCGGCGGGCCACCGTCAGCGCTTCGGTTGGGTCGCCGATGGCACGCCCCCAGCACCCGATCGATTCGGCGATCGTCGCCAATCGCGCCGGCGCAATCGCGCGGCGTCCGGCCGCCGCGTACGACGTAAAGGTGAAGGTGCACGGCAGCGCGGCCAATATCTCGAGGATGCGCCGCGCGTCCTTCGTTTCGCCGATCGCGACGACATAATGGACGCGGCGGCCTGCGAAGCTTTCGCGCAACGAGTCGACCAGCGATTCGGCCTTTTCCGCATTGTGAGCCATGTCGAAGACGACGGGCGGTTTTGCCGGAACCAGCTCCATTCGCCCCGGAATCGCAAGCTCGGAAAAACCCCGCCGAATCGCGTCGCGGCTCGGGCGCAGCGCCTCGCCCAGCTGTTTGAGAACGGCGATCGCGCTCACTGCGTTCGTGCGTTGGAAAATTCCCAGCACCGGCAACGGGGGCACCTCGTCGACTTGGACGACATCGCGTGCGTAAACGACCGGCGCGCCGACCTGCGCGGCATAGGCTTCGATGACCGCGGCGGCCGCATCCGGTACCGGCCCCAGAACCAGCGGTACGCCCGGTTTTCCGATGCCGGCCTTTTCGAACGCGATCGCCTCGAGCGCCGTGCCGAGAATCTCGGTGTGATCGTACCCGACCGACGTGATCGCGGCGACCATCGGTTGCAGAACGTTGGTGCCGTCGAGCCTCCCGCCCAGTCCGACTTCGATCACGGCTACGTCCACCCGTTCTTGCGCAAAGTACGCAAACGCCAAGGCCAGTAGCGTCTCGTAATACGTCGGCCGTCCGAACTCCGAGGTCGTGCGCTCGATGGCGGGCATCGTACGCTCGAGCAGCTCCGCAAATCGCTCGCGCGAGATCGGCCGCCCGTCGACGCACGCGCGCTCCGTCATCGAGTGCAGATGCGGCTTGGTATGCAGGCCGGTTCGCTTGCCCGACGCGCGCAACGCCCCGGCGATCATCGTCGACGTCGAGCCCTTTCCACTGGTGCCGCCGATGTGAATCGTCGGATACGAACGATGGGGGTCTCCGAGGTGCCGCAGCAGGCCGTGCATCCGGTCGAGTTTATACCAGGTGCGCGGCGATGTGACTTCGTCGATCGTGCCGAGCAAGTACGCTTCGGCTTCTCGGTAGGTTGAGATCACTGTCATCCGTCGACGATGCGATCGTTCAAAAGCTCCAACGCGTGCGGTAACACGGGCAGCACGATGTCCAGCGCCTCGCCAACCGCGCGTGGGCTTCCGGGCAGGTTGACGATCAGCGTACGATGGCGCACGCCGGCAAGTGCGCGCGAGAGCATCGCGGTCTTTACGTGCGCGAAGGATACCATCCGGATCGCTTCGGCGATCCCCGGAACTTCGTAGTCGAGGATCGCAGCGGTCGCCTGCGGCGTGCGGTCGCGCGGTGAGAGCCCGGTGCCGCCGCTGGTAAGCACGAGATCCGCTTCGTGCGAGTCCGCCAACTCGATAAGCTCGGCTTGCAGCGCCGCCGGATCGTCGGGGATCACGGTCTCTCGCGCGATCGAATAAACGTCCCCGAGCCGCTCCTTCATCAGCGGGATGCAAGTATCGGGGCGTTCGCCCGACGCAGCGCGATCCGAAAGCACGATCAGCGCAACGCGAAAACTCACGTCTTACCACCGGTTTTTTCGAGCAGTCGAATCGACTCGATCGTGATACCCCTGTCCAAGGCCTTCGTCATGTCGTAAATCGTCAGCGCGGCAATCGTGGCAGCCATCAGGGCCTCCATTTCGACGCCGGTCCGTGCATCGGTGCGAGCCGAAGCCTCGATTGCGAGCACGCCGTCGGCGCGCCATTCAAACCCGACGTCCACGCTGGTCAACGGCAGCGGATGCGCCAACGGAATCAGCACCCCAGTCTGCTTTGCCGCAAGGATGCCGGCGATCTGCGCCGCCACGAACGCATCGCCTTTAGCCAAGGTTGCATCGCGAATCGCCGTCCGAGCGGCGGCGTTCATGCGCACCAGCGCTTGCGCTCGCGCGAAGCGCGACGTGACGCTCTTGCCCGATACGTCGACCATCGTAACGCTTCCGTCCGTAGCGACGTGGGAGAGCTTCATCGCCTCGGCGCGCTCTGGAAGCGTACCCAGATCAGGCAGAGCAACGCGAGCACCCAGAAGATGATGAGATGCGTGATGTGGTGCGGGTGCGCGGTGCCCGATTCTGTGAACCAGTTGATCGTTCCTAAGCCGTACAGGATGCCCAGGATAAAGCACGCGACGGCCAACACCAACGCAAGCAATTTCATGTAATGACTCCTTTTCGCGCAAGCACGAAGCAGATGGAACCGACGAGAATGCAATACCACCCGAACGGCCGCAGATCGTTGGAGCGAAAGTAGCGCGTTAAAAAGGCGACGGAGAAGTACGCCGCGATGCCCGCCGCAACGCCGCCGGCGATCGCTTGAACCAGCACGAGATGCGCTTGCGGTGCAAAGAGTTTCGGGACTTCGAGCAACCCCGCGGCGAGAATAACCGGCGTTGCAAGCAGAAACGAGAACCGGGCCGCGTGCTCGTGATCGAGGTCGCAGAGCAGTCCGGCGACCATCGAACTTCCCGATCGCGAGATGCCGGGCAGCAGCGCAAAAGCTTGCGCGAAACCGATCGCGAGGCTCTCGGGATAGCTCAGGCGATCGATCGGCTTGCTCTTTCTTGCCTGGGAACGCTGCTGGAGACGGCGCAGCGCCTCGCCGGCAAACATTATCAGCCCGTTGATCACCAAGAACAGCGCGGCGGGGGCCGGCGAGCCGAAGAGGCGACGAACCGGATGCTCGAGGACGACGCCCAGAATACCGACTGGAATCGTTGCAACTACGAGCAGCCATCCGGTTCGCTCGTCGCGGTCGGAGCTCAGCCGGCCCACCAAGATGCTGCGCGCGAGCGCGCGGACGATCGCATACCATTGCGCGCGATAGAAGACGATCAATGCAAACGCCGTTCCGAGATGCAGCACGACGACGAACGCGAGAAACGAAGCGCTCGACCGGTCGATATTATTCCAGTGCAGCAACGCCGGAACGAGGATCGTATGACCGAGGCTCGAGATCGGGAAGAGCTCGCTGACGCCCTGTAAGAGGGCCAGCACGAGCGCCTGAAAGAAGGTCACGGCCCAGCGTTTGCCCGACGGTCCCTTACGGCCTGCCGATTACCACGCGACGAACTTCACGCTAAAGGTCGCATTGCCGGCGATCGGTTTGCAATCGTGCAAGGGCGCGCTATATCGAGCGTCGCGCGCCATTCCGACGGCGACGAGGTCCAGCGACGAGTTGCCGGTGCTCTGCGCGACGCTCGCGCCGGTCACGTCGCCTTGCGCATCCAGCGCCACCGTCACCAGCGCGGTGCCGTTGGTGCGGTCGGCGCGGACCGCCGCCGGGATATCCGGCGGGCCCGGCGTGGCGATGACCGCCGCAACGGCGTTGGGTTGGGCGCAGCCCGC
>JABCZE010000220.1 GCA_013289785.1 Vulcanimicrobiota bacterium
CACCGTACTGCGCGCTCAGCCAGGGCTGCAGCGCTTCGAAGTCGTCCCAGGCCGGGCGCGGCACCGGCTGGGCAGGTGTGACGCTCGCGGGCTCGCCGTTGCCCGGGTAAACGCGCGCTAGCCGCGCGCGTATCCCGTCATATTCGGACGCGAGCTGCTCGATCTCGTCGTGCAAGCGATCGTTTTCCAGCAATGCCTCGCGGACCGAAGTCATGCGGTCGAAGACCGCGCGAAGCAGGTCGCGATGGGCCGGCGAGAGTTCCTCGAGTGAAAAGCCGAGCTGGCTTTGCCGAAGCCGTTGGTTCTCGCTTTCGAGCGTCTCGTTGAGGGCGTTCAGCTCGACGACCTCGCGCCAATAATCCTCGGCTTCCTTGCGCGCGGCGGCAGCCTCCTGGCGCGCACGCAGCAGCCCCTCTTCGGCATCCGTAACCGAGATCGCCGGCTCGAGCGGCACTTCTTGTGCCGGCGCCATCGTAACCTCGGGCGCCACAGGACGCAGCGCCGCCTCTTGTGCGCGCAGCGACGACGGCGTCAACAGCGGTTCGGATTCGAAGAACGCGGTGAGATCGGCGAGCACGCCGCGGCGTACCGTGCTTTCCGCCTTGCGCTCGCGCGCGAGCATTTGCAGCGTCGCTTCGAGGAAGAGCGGCGCCGCCTTGGCATCCGACGCAAACGTCACGCCGGCCGGATAGATTTTCACCGCACCGCGATACGCGGAATACTGGGGCCCGAAACGCCGGCTGATTTCCCACGAGGTCTCTTCGCCGAGCTCGAAGAGGTGCGCGAGCCCCGCCAACTCGCCGCCCACTGCGTCCACGTCGAGCGCCCGTGGATGGCTCGTGAGGATCACGGGCAGCCGGCGCTCGGGCGCGTCGATCAGCCGAACCAAGCGCGATACGTCGCGCGGTTGCAGCACCGGAGCGACCGCCGTCATCGGCTCGACGTCGAACAGACCCGGATCGGCGCAGAGAATCCCCGTGAGACGCGACGGATAAGGTTCGATCGGGCGCGCGTTGCTCGGGTGTTCGGCGCGCAACCGCAAGTTGCAGACGGCGCGATCGCCGTTCTCCTCGCTGCGCAGCTCCAGGTTGGTGTACCAGGTTCGTTCCGGAAAGCGTTCGTCGGCATGACGCAGTGCTGCGACCAGCAACTCCGGCCTACCGGCAAGGTCGATGCTGCATGCTTTGTTGGAGGCCGACGTGTCGTCCCCAAGCGTTACCGCAAGGCCCTGGCGCGTACAGACGTCTTGCAGCCACTGCCGCGCCTGCCGGCGCGCGCGCATGAACGCGTCGTCGGCCTTCTCCGTTCGCACCGCGACCCGAAGGATCGTGCTCTCCGTTTGATACACGAAGCCGGGCCCGACGATCTCGCCTATTTTCATTGTCTCGCGACTATGGTGACGCTTTCCAGCTCGCCTTGAGCTGCGCCAACGTCGGCCGCGGCGTCAAAACGTCGAGGCCGCCGCTCCCTTGTGAGACGGAGTTGAGACCGAACCACGCTTGATCGTCGCTGCAACCTGGGAAGCCGCCGTTATACGTATCGTTGCCTTGGTGCACGTCCTTGTTGCCGCTCTTCCACCACTCGTCGCTCCACTCGAAATAGAATCCACCGGACAGGATGCCGTTCTCATCGGTAAATCCCGACGTCAGCCATCGGCCGTTGTTCCACACGAGGTCGACGAGGCCGGGCATCCCCGGATCGCCCTTCGCCGGCAACTCCTTGACGTCGCGATTGCCGGGGCCGCCCTTTTTGTCGGGAACGCATTGCGTCTCTTGGTAGAAGCCGTTCTGCCAGGTGTATGTGTTGCTCCACGCTGGATGGTAGGCGGCGCTCGCGCCGTACTCGGTGAGCATGGTCGGCTTGGTCGTCGTGTTCTTGAGCTGCGTGAAAAGGTTGGAGAAGGTTCGGCCGCGGTAGATGTTGATGCCCCACGCGTCGACTGCCGCGCCGAATTTTTCCCCGGCCTTCACAAAGCCGATGTTGCCGTCGGGTTCTGAGGTCGTCACGATCTTATCCGCATCACCGCCGTCGGCGAATCCTTGCTTCGCCGCCTTCGCAACGGTGTTGAACCCGTCCCACCACTTCTGTTGCTTGATGAAGTCGCCCGAGCCGATCTCGTTGCTGATCGTCACGCCGAAGATCGCCGGGTACTTTGCGTACTTCGCGTCGAGCTTTTGATACTGCTCGGCAAGCGACCGCACCGCGTTCGGATCGAGCAACGCTTCGCCGTTGAAGTGGATGCTGATCAGCACGTAGACCGGTTTGGTCCCTCCGTTCCAAGCGGCGTTGAGAAACTTGGTGATCGGGCCCGTCTTCTCGTCGAAGGGCGGCGGCACGACATTATAGACGTGAATCGCGTTGGCGCCCATCGCTCGCATCAGCGGAAGATCACGCGACCACACGGCCATGTTGCCATCACGCAGCGCGTCGTCGAGCATCGGCGGGTCGGCCACGCCTTTTCCGATCGGCGTCGGCCAATAGACCAGGCCTTTAATGAAGAAGTTTTTACCGGCCGCGGAGCGCACCGAGGGCGAACCGACCGGTGCGTCGCTCAGCTCGATATAGCGACCGTTGACGACGAAATCGGTGTCGATGCTTCCCGATCCGGAGCCTGGCGAGAACGATGTGGTGCTGGCGCTATTGCACGCACCGAAGAACGCGAGCAATAACGCAGCGACGAATGACTTGCGCATACCTGGCCCTTAGGGGTCCAAGAAGCCCAATCCCGCTGCGCACTGCCAAAGAGGCTGCTCAACCTGAAGCTCTAACGTGGCTTTCCATGAAACCCGCTGCGTGGCGTGCGGTAATCGTGGTGTTCTGCGGGATTACGGGACTCCTCGCGCTTGCCGAGCTTTTTGGCGCGACCGGAGTTGCCGGCGCTTCGCCTTGGCTCGGAATCTGGGGCGCGACGGTCTCGGATTCGTGGCAGCCCTTCGATCTGCGGATTCAATCGATCGAACCGGGCGGTGCATCCGAGCGCGGCGGTCTGCGCGCTGGCGATCGGGTCGATCTGCGCGCCAACAATCTCCTCGATCGGTTCTCGCTGCTGGGCCAACCGCTGGCCGGGCGCCCCGTGACGATCCTCGTCCTACGCGGTTCGTCGCAACGAACGGCCGTCGTGACGCCGCGTCCTCCCAACTTGAGGCGGCGCTGGGATGCATTCTTCAATTGGCCGGGTCAAGTCTGGATCGCGGTGCTTGCGGCGCTGATCGTGTGGCGCCGATCGAACGTTCGCGAGATGCGGCTTCTTTGTTTGGCGCTGATCTCGTACGCGCTGTGGCAGATTACCGCGCCGTTTGCCTTTGCGGCGCCGTGGACGTGGGTCTACGCCGTCTTTCGCATCGCCTCCGTCTTTTTCGGACCTCTAGCGGTGGCGTTTTGGGCCACGTGCGCCGGCTGTTTTGGCACGCCGTTGTCGCAGCCGCGGCGGGCCTTCCAAACATTGTGTTACGTCTCTGTCGCGACTTCAATCGTGCTCGGGTGCGCGGGCGTTCTCGGCGTCGTCACCTTGTGGTTCGATCCCCTGAGACTCTCGTGGCTTGCCGCGGGGCCGGTCTTCGGCCTTGCGCTAGTCGCCGCGCTGGGATGCGGTGTGCTCGCGATTGCAGCCTCAAAAGGCAGCGACCAAAGGCGCGCGGCATGGCTGCTCGCCCCGCCGGCCCTGCTTTTCTTTGCGCGCTACCTGCTGGATGGCGCGGCGACACACCTGCACTCCTACGATGTCTATCTTGCGGTAAACTACTTCTATAGTCTCGTGCTTTTCACCACGCCGCTGGTCGTAACGTACGTCGCGTTGAGCCGGCGGTTGATCGACATCGGGTTCTTCTTAAACCGAGCGGCGGTCTTCGGCATCGTCTCGGCGATCGTCATCGGCGCCTTCATCTTGATCGAATGGGCTCTGAGTGAGTGGCTCGTCAAAGAGAGC
>JABCZE010000221.1 GCA_013289785.1 Vulcanimicrobiota bacterium
CCGGTCCTTGCGGCGGCGACCAACGCGTGATGACGCCGGTCGACGGCAGCATTCCGTTGGCCGGATCCTCGGCGTAGATGCGCGCCTCGATCGCCCAGCCGCGCGGCCGCACGTCGGCTTGCGCGATCGCCAGCCGCTCGCCGGCCGCGATGCGCAGCTGCCACTGCACGAGGTCGATGCCGTAGACCAGCTCGGTCACCGGATGCTCGACTTGCAAACGCGCGTTCATCTCGAGAAAGTAGAAGTCGCCGTCGCGGTCGAGCATGAACTCGCAGGTTCCGGCGTTGACGTATCCGACCGACTCGGCGGCGCGAACGGCCGCGGCGCCCATCCGCTCGCGAAGCTCCGGAGTGAGTGCAACCGACGGAGCTTCCTCGATAATCTTTTGATGACGCCGTTGAATCGAGCACTCGCGCTCGCCGAAGTGCAACGTCGTGCCGTGCGCGTCGGCGAGAATTTGAAACTCGATGTGACGCGGATCGCGCAGGTAGCGTTCCAGCAACACGGCGTCGTCGCCAAACGCCGCAAGCGCTTCGCGCTTCGCGGCTTCGAGCGCTTCGTCGAAACGGTCGATGGATTCGACGACGCGCATGCCGCGGCCGCCGCCACCCGCGCTCGCTTTGATGAGCAGCGGAAAACCGATGCGCTCCGCTTCGTCGCGCAACCGGCGCAGCGACCGATCGTCGCCGTCGTAGCCCGGAACCGTCGGCACGAATGCGGCGCGAACGCGGTGCTTCGCTTCAATTTTGCTTCCCATCGCGGCCATCGCTTCGGGCGACGGCCCGACGAAGATCATCCCAGCATTCTGCACGGCACTTGCAAACGCGGCGCGTTCGGAGAGAAATCCATAGCCCGGGTGAAGCGCGTCGGCCTTCATCTCGAGTGCCGCCGCGATGACGGCCTCGACGTTGAGGTATGACTCCACCGCCGGTGCCGGCCCGACGCAGCGCGCCTCGTCGACGAACTGCAAGTGATACGCGCCGGCGTCGGCTTCCGAGTAGATGCCGAGCGGCACGATGCCCATTTCGCGTGCCGCGCGGGCCACGCGCACCGCAATTTCTCCGCGATTGGCGATGAGAAGGCGTTTGATGCTGTTCAGGCTGATGGGTCCTCGCGCTCGAGGTCTTTGACAAACGAAGCTTGACGGCGTTCGAGGAACGCGCGCAAACCTTCTTGGCCTTCGGCGCTGGTGCGCTGCTGCGCGATCGCTCGGGTTGTAATCGCGCGACAGTCGTCGTAGGTATTGTCGACCACCCGCCGGATCAGAAGTTTCGCGGCGCGCACGGCCGCCGGGCCCGCCGTGAAGATTTCTTCCAGGCGATGCTCGACCGCAGCGCCGAGTTCGACGGCCGGCACGACTTCGTGCACGAGACCGATGTGCTTAGCTCGCTGCGCGTTAAAGCGCTCGCCAGTCAGAAAGAGCGCTCGGGCATTCGATACGCCGATTTTCGCGAGAACGAAGGGCGAGATTACCGCCGGAATGATTCCGAGCTTGACCTCCGTAAATCCAAACATCGTGTCGTCGGCGGCAATCACGATGTCGCAGACGGCGGCGAGGCCGGCGCCCCCGCCGAGCGCGGCGCCCTGGATTTGCCCGATCACCGGTTTGGGCGAGTTGTCGATCGCTCGGAACATGTCGCTCATGCGTTCGGCGTCGGCGACATTTGCGTCGAAGCTCAGCTCGAGCGAGGCGTGCATCCAGTTGATGTCGGCGCCGCCGCAGAAGACCTTGCCCTCGCCGGCGAGGACGACGGCGCGTACGTCATCGGCGGCCGCGATTCGCATGAAAACATCGTGCAGTTGCTCGATGATCTCGGCGTTGAAGGCGTTTCGCACCTCCGGCCGTGCCAAGGTGACGTGGGCGATGCCCCCGGAGACGACGAGGCGAATGCTCTCGGCCATGGGCGCCGGGGTTCGAGGCATCATCCGAACGGGCCTCGCACGCGTTATACTTCAAGCATGAAGGTCGCTGGGCGCCGGGCCATCTATCGCTATCCGCTGCTGACGCGCGCCAGCCACTGGCTTTGGGTCCTCGCGTTCTTCGTGCTGATCGGAAGCGGGCTCCAGATCTTCAACGCCTCGCCGAACCTGGATGCCTCCGATAAAAGCGACCCGGCGCGCCGCGTGCTCGCGATCGGCTCGCCGGCCGATGGCGTCGGAACGACGACGATTTTCGGCCATCCCTTCGTTACCACGGGTTGGCTGGGCTGGACCGACGACGGGATGGGCGAGAAGAGCGCCCACGCATTTCCAGCAGCGATCATCATCCCAGGCTACCAAGACCTCTCCGCCGGCCGCCGCTGGCACTTATTTTTTGCGTGGATTGCGGCACTCTGCTGGCTGGCGTGGCTGATCTCCAGCGCAATCAAAGGGAACTTGCGCGAGATGGTGCTGAGGCCCAGCGATCTGCCGAAGCTTTGGCCGATGCAAGCCTACTACTTGAAGTTGCGTAAGGAGCCGCCGCCCCACGGCATCTATAATCCATTGCAGAAGGCCGCCTACACGTCGGTGCTCTTCGTACTCACGCCGCTCGTGGTGTTGACCGGGCTGGCACTCTCCCCCGGAATCGACGCGATCGCGAATCCGCTCACCGTAGCGTTCGGCGGCCGTCAGTTCGCGCGCCTGTGGCACTTCGCCGGCATGGCGCTGCTCGTAGGCTTCTTTGCGATCCATACGTTTCAGGTCGCCACGCAAGGCATCGTCAATCAAATGCGATCGATGATTACCGGGTGGTATCAACCCGAATGAGGCGACGAATTTTTCTCGCTTCGGCGGTGTCGGCGCTGGCGGGTTGCGGGCCGATCGGTACCGCACTCAACGGCAACGACAACGTTCGCCGCATCCTCGCTTCGGTTGAGGGACTCAACCACGTTTTGATCGGAACGCGCGGCTTGGCTCGCGAATACCGCGATAGCGACGTCGACCGCCACTTCCGGGTCAATGGATTTGCCGCCCCGTCGGACACGCACTACACCGATCTTGTCGCACGGAACTTCGTTGCGTACCGTTTGATCGTCGACGGTGCCGTCGAACGCCCACAAGCCTTCACGCTCGCCCACCTGCAGCGAATGCCGCAGCAGACCCAAATCACGCGCCACGACTGCGTCGAAGGCTGGAGTGCGATTGGAAAGTGGAGCGGTGTGCCGCTGCGAGCGCTGCTCGATGCGGTTGGTTTGCGCGGCGACGCGCGCTACGTCGTCTTTCGTTGCATGGACAACGACGGGTCGGGCAACCTCTACTACGAGAGCCTCGATCTCCATCAAGCTCGCCATCCGCAGGCGCTGCTCGCTTTACGCCTTAACGATGCGGCGCTCGACCCCGACCACGGCGCCCCGGTGCGGCTGCGAGTGCCGACGCAGTTGGGCTACAAGAGCGCAAAGTGGATCGCGCGCATCGAAGTCGTCGGGAGTTTTGCCACCATCGCGGGGGGACACGGCGGCTACTGGGAAGACCAAGGCTACGAATGGTACGCGGGGATTTAAAGCGGGCTTGCATCGCGGCATGCGCGATCGTGCTGGCATTTACCGCCGCGAGCCCGCCTGAGCCCGTAGCCTACGGCTCGACCAGCGGCACGTCATTGGACAGACTCCTACAAAACGTCGTCGCCTGGAAGCTCACGCCGAGCATCTCTCTGGCGATCGTCGAGAACGGCAAAGTGGTGTACGCCGGGGCGCGAGGGAGCGCCGATCTCGAAAAAAACGTGCCGGCAACCGCACAGACTCGGTATCCAATCGGCTCGATCGGTTCGCTCTTCTTGGCCGTCGCCGTAATGCAGCTTGCAGCAAAAGGCAAACTCAATCTCGACGATCCGGTACAACGCTATTTCCAGGCGCTCCCCGACTCGAGCGTGACCGTGCGGCAACTGCTCTCGCCGCGAAAGGACGATGAAAACTACGACCTTCTTGGCGCCGTCATAGAACGCG
>JABCZE010000222.1 GCA_013289785.1 Vulcanimicrobiota bacterium
CGCTGTCGGACGGGTACGGCGGCACGTTGTCGCAACGAACGTCGCCGCTCGCGTAAACTTCGCACTCCGCAGCCTGTCGCGGCCGCAGCGTGTAATACCACCAGTCGCTTGCCCGTACCAGCACGCCGCCGTCGGACGCCCGACCGAAGATATCGACGGACATCGTGCCGTTGTAATAACCGCCATTTGGGCGGGCGTTCGGATAGATCGCGAACGCGTACTCGAGATGGCGGACCGGAGTGGCGGGCGTCGCGCCGGCCAGTGCCAGCAGTACCGCTAAGAGCATTCCTATTCTTTTCATCGCGTTTCCCTCACTGCGCTTTAGCCTAGCACCGGTGCAGCCTCGCGGTCCTTGAAAGATTCTGGGAACCCGGCTGCGCGAAGCGCAGTCCTGAGCGAAGTCGAAGGGCCCGGCGTTTCCGCCGGGCCCCGATGCGTCGTCTCCCGTCAGTGGGAGGCTACATCATGTCGTAGCCGCCCATGCCGCCGCCGGGCATGCCCGCCGGCTCTTTCTTGGGCTCGGGCTTATCGGCGATGAGCGTTTCCGTTGTGAGGATCAGCGCACCGATCGACGCCGCGTTTTGTAACGCTGCCCGCGTCACTTTGAGCGGCTCGACGATGCCCGCCGTGAACATGTCCACGATCTCGCCGGTCATTGCGTCGAAGCCGAACGGCGCGCTCTTGATGCGGACCGCATTCACCTGAACCGAACCTTCAAATCCCGCATTGTCGGCGATTTGACGGGCCGGCTCTTCGAGAGCTTTGCGAATGATGCTGATGCCGATCTTCTCGTCGGCCCACGTCGAAGCGTGACCGTTGGCCTTTGGCGGCTCGTAGCGATCGATCGCTTTGATCGCGTGAATCAGTGAGGCGCCGCCGCCGGGGATCATGCCTTCCTGCACGGCCGCGCGGGTCGCGCTCAGGGCATCCTCGATGCGGTGCTTCTTCTCTTTAAGCTCGGTTTCGGTTGCCGCGCCGACCTGAATGACCGCCACGCCGCCCGAGAGCTTCGCAAGACGCTCCTGCAGCTTCTCGCGGTCGAAGTCCGAATCGGTCTCCTCGATCTGCTTTTTGATCATCTCGATGCGGCCCTTGATGGCATCGGGCTTGCCGTTGCCGTCGACGATCGTGGTCTCTTCCTTGGTAACCGTGACGCGCTTGGCCTGGCCGAGCTGGTCGGGCGTTACCTTGTCGAGTTTGAGTCCCAGCTCTTCGGAGATCACCGTGGCGCCCGTGAGCGTAGCGATATCCTTGAGCATCTCCTTGCGACGGTCGCCGAAGCCCGGCGCCTTGACCGCAACGGACGTGAACGTGCCGCGCAGCTTGTTCACGACGAGCGTCGCGAGCGCTTCACCCTCGACGTCTTCGGAAATGATGAGCAGCGGTTTTTGTACCTGAACGACCTTCTCGAGCAACGGCAGAATGTCGGCGATTGCCGAGATCTTCCGCTCCGTTACCAGAATGTACGGGTTGTCGAGTACGGCTTCCATGCGCTCGGAGTCGGTAACCATGTATGGCGAAATGTAGCCCTTGTCGAACTGCATGCCGTCTTTGGTCTCGACTTCGGTCTTGAGCGTTCTGGACTCCTCAACGGTGATGACGCCGTCCTTGCCGACCTTCTCCATCGCGTCGGCGATGAACTCGCCGATTTCGGGGTCGTTGGCCGAGATCGACGCTACTTGCGCGATCTTATCCTTCGTGTCGACGTCTTTCTTGAACGACTCCATCTCGGCGACCGCGATCTCGACGGCCTTTTCGATGCCGTGCTTGATCAGCAGCGGATTGCTGCCTGCGGTTACGTTGCGGAGGCCTTCGCGAATGATCGCTTGCGCGAGCACGGTCGCGGTCGTCGTGCCGTCGCCGGCAATGTCGTTGGTCTTCGACGCGACCTCTTTGACGAGCTGTGCCCCCATGTTTTCGAACACGTCGGGGAGCTCGATTTCCTTGGCAATGGTCACGCCGTCGTTGGTGATCGTCGGCGAACCGAATTTCTTGTCGAGCACGACGTTGCGACCCTTGGGGCCGAGCGTCACCTTTACCGCATCGGCGAGGATGTTCGCACCGCGCTCGAGCGCGCGGCGCGCGCTTTCATCGAATACGAGTTGCTTTGCAGACATTTAAAAATTGAACTCCTTAGACGCCGGCCGGCACTTTGTCGACGATGGCGAGAATATCTTTTTCAGGAATGATGAGGTACTCGGTGCCGTCGATCTTGACTTCGCTTCCCGAGTATTTGCGGTAGAACACACGGTCGCCGACCTTGACCTGCATCTCGACCTTCGTGCCCTTTTCGGTCACGCGGCCGCTTCCGACGGCACGGATCATGCCCTCTTGGGGCTTTTCCTTGGCTGTATCGGGAAGAAAGACGCCGCCGGTCGTCTTGTCGTCTTGCTCTACATGCTCGATAACGACGTTATCGAACAGGGGCTTCAGATTCACGTAAACCTCCAGCTGGTTGAATTCGCTCTTAACACAAGTTAGCACTCTCAGCGCAAGAGCGCTAGCCGTGCTATCCTAGCAGAGTCCCGGGGAGAGTGCAAGCACCTTGGCAGGGCCTTGGTGGGGCGCAAAAAAGCGGGCAGGCCCTCGCCTTTACAGCACGAGGTGGAGCGGCGACCAGAAGAGCAGGTAGGCTTGCGCGATCGCCACTCCGGCAAAGAAGATGACGACCCAAGGCGGCTTCACCCAGCAACGCCATTCCCGCACGCCTTGAGCGTAGGCGACGAGGTAGAGCACGACCGCGGCCGTCGAGAGCACGAGGACGGCGTACCGCCCGAAGAGCAGCGCCAAGAAGGCTGCCTTACAGAAGGTGAAGGCGTAGCCTTCGAGCTCTCTACCTCGCTGGAGCTTGCTCGAGCCGTCCACGAGCCACCATTCCTTTCATTGCTCGCTCGCGCACCTTTGGAAAGAGCCGCGCCGCGCAGAAGGGCATGCGCACCGGGTCGTTGCCTGCGCCGGCCACGTGCACGCAGCATTGTTCGAGCCTTTCGGTAATCAGGGTGTCGGCGTCCATGAAGTGTTTGATCGTGACGCGTTTCACGCGCTCGCCGACGAAACGCGCCGTGGCTCCCCGGCCGAAGGCCAGCTTGAGCAGCTCGGCAGCCCCGCCGAATCCGCAGGCGGCACAGAGCGTCTTCAGATGTGCGGCCAGTTCGGGACGCGAGAGCGTCATCGTCTCCGACATCACGTTGGTCAGCGCGTTGCGCACCTGCTCCAGCGCTTCGCTGAAAGCGATTTGGTTACCGAAGATGCTCAAGTTGTCGCGCAGCGTCTGCTCTCCTAAGATCGCGGGCATTCCCACGAATCGCCCATCCTTGCCGCGCAAGAAATAGCCAATCGAGCAGCAGTCGGGGTGACTGCATGGCAAAGCGATGAGATCGCGAGCGCGCACCCCATTGGCGGACTGCGCCTCGAGCCGCGCGAGCACGCCGGTCGTCGTAACGCGCGCCATCGGATCGACCACGGGAGCGCGGCCGGACGCAAAGAGCGGCTGGAACATGACGCCACCCACGTACGGCGTTGCGAACGCGGTGTCGAGAACTTCGCCGATTTGGCCAGCGTTTTGCGGAACGACCGTCATGACGAGCGTCGTAAAGACGCGCGCGGCGCTCAGCTTCGAGATCGCGCGCGCTTTGGTTTCACGGAGGTCGACCCCGCGCAACGTGTGATGCGTCGCCTCGCGCTGGCCGTCGTACTGCAAATAGACTTCCAGCCGATCGCGCAGGCCGGCGATAAACTCGAGCAGCGCCGCTTCGTTGGCCAGACGGACGCCGTTGGTGTTGAGCAGGATCCGTGTGATCGGCATCTCGCAGAGACGCTCGATCAACTCGCGAATCTGCGGATGCACCGTCGGCTCGCCGCCCGAGAGCATCACGACGTCGAGCCGGCCGCCTTCGCGTTCGAGCGCGGTCTGTACCGCG
>JABCZE010000223.1 GCA_013289785.1 Vulcanimicrobiota bacterium
GCGAGCACGGCATTCGAAGCCGCAACCTCGCTCGCCCCGGCCGCTTTCTGCACGTCCAGTTCGACCGTCGGCTTTCCACTCGTGTAGGCGTAGACGCGCTGCGTTTCGTACGCGTCCCTGACGTTGGCCACGTCGCCGATACGGTAGAGCCGCGCCGAGGCGCTCCAGGGGTAGAGCGACCCGGTCGACGACGAGCCGCCGGCGGTCGTGGAGTTGCCGAGCAACAGATTTGCGACCGAGGGCACGTCGGTGATGTCGCCGCGAATGTCGAGGTTCGTCTCCCGATTTTTCTGATAGACGATGCCGCCGGGAGCGCGAACGTTATTATTCGCGACGGCGTTGATCACGTCGGTCAACGTGAAGCCGGAGGACTGCAGCGACTGCGGATTGACGTTGACCTGGATCGAGGCGGTGACGCTGCCGTTCTCCTGAACGTACGAAACGCCGGGAACTTGTTCGATGGCCGGTACGACGGTATTGGTAACGATCGCCGAGAGATCGCCGAGCGAGAGCGTGGCCGACGAAGCGGCCAGCGAAACGACGACGGCTTCGCTCGGATTGTAAATCGAGATCTGCGGTGTCGGCAGATCGTTGGGAAGCTGATGCAGCGAGTTCTGAACGCGGCCCTGAACTTGCACGAGATCGGTGTTCTGATCGGACGTCAATGAAAAGACCGCCACGATCGAGGCTTGGCCCGGCTGGATCGAGGTTTCGATGTAGCTTAAATCCGGCGCGCCCGCGATCTGGTCCTCGAGCGGGCGCACGATCGCGTCGCGCATCTCCGTCGTCGAGGCACCCGAATACGTGAGCAGCACTTGAATCGAGGGCACGTCGTAGTTGGGGAGCTGCTGCTTGACGAGGTTGAAGCCCGCAATCGAGCCCGCGAGCAAGACGAGTGCGAGAAAGACCGTCACCAGCGTCGGCCGCTGCACGAAGAGCCGCGTCAGCCACATGGTTAAACGCCCGCCGCCACAGGGTTGCCCATCGCCGCCGAGGCCGGCTCGGTACTTCCGCCCGGCTTGGGTCCCAGCCACATGAACATGACCGGCACGAGCAGCAGCGTCAGCAAAAGCGAACTGATCAAACCGCCGATCACGACGATGCCCAAAGCTTGGCGCTGGGCAGCGCCGGGGTCGAGCGCCAGCGCGATCGGCGTCATGCCGGCGATCATCGCGCATGTCGTCATGACGATCGGGCGGAATCGTTCGCGCGCCGCTTCGATCATCGCATCGGCGCGGCCCATTCCCTGCTCGACCATATGATTGGCAAAATCGACCAGCAGGATGCCGTTCTTCGAGGCCAGCCCAACGAGCAGCACGGTGCCAATCAGCGAGAAGAGGTTGAGCGCCTGATGCGTGATCGCCAGCGACGTCAGGGCACCGACCGCGGCAACGGGCACCGAGAACATGATGATGAAGGGCAAGCGATAGCTATCGTAGAGCGCAACCATCAGCAAATAGACGAGCAGAAAAGACAATACCAGCGCGGTGCCCATGCCGCGCACCGTGTCCGAGAGGTTCTGTTGCTGCCCGCCGACGTTGGCCTTCACCGTAACGCTCGAGGGTAAATCGAGTGCCGCCAAGCGCCGCAAGAAGTTTCGTTGCACGATCGACTGCGTCGCTCCCGGTGCGAGGTTCGACTGCACGTGGATCACGGTCTCGCGGTTGGTGCGCGTCATCAGCGGTTCGGACGGGTCCTCCACGTAGCGAGCGACGTCGCCGACGTGCGCCAACGACCCGCCGAGCGTGCGGATCGGAATGTTGCTCACGGTTGCGATGCTGGTCTGGAAGTCGCGCGGATAGAGCACTTGCACGTATTTCGTACCGCGCGAAGTGTTGAACTGCGTCGCGAGCGTCCCGCCGAATGCGGCGCGAATCGCGGCGGCAGCCTGCCCGATGTTGATTCCCAGCACGCGGGCGCGATCGCGATCGAACTCGATGTCGATCTGCGGCGCCAACTGCTCGGCGGAGCTGTTGACGTTGAGCGTTCCCGGAGTCTCGCGCAGCGCTTGAGCGACCTGCGGTTCGTAGGCTTCGGGGTGATCGTCGGTCGAGGTGATCAGATAATCGATCGGTTGTGAGTTGCCGCCGCCGGTTCCCGTCGCCGGGATCGAGACGACGCGCGCCGTCGGTGCGAGCTGCTGTGCGATGCGCCCGAGCATCGGCGCCCAAAAGTCCGTCGAACGGCGCCGCTTGGGTTTCAAGAAAACGTGAATCTGCCCGACCGACCCCTGCACGAGCAGGCCGCCGAAGTTCGACTGCGTCCCGCCCGCCAACGCTGTTTGCGATTCGACGTCGGAGAGTTTCGCGAAGCTCGCCGCGATCTTCGCAATCGCCGCATTAACCGTCGTCAGCGGCGTGCCCGTCGGGTACGTCGTTTGCACGAAGACTTCGCCGCGATCGACCGGCGGCATGAACTCAAAACCAACTGCCCCGAGCGGAACGAGGAGCAGGGCAAAGACTACCGCCGCGCCCGAGACCGCGGCGACCGTCACGGGACGGCGCAACGCCCACGGAAGCGCGCGGTGCGCGTACCACCGGCGCAGATTCTCGAAGCCCTCGGCGAACCGTTCGATCGGCTTTGGCACCTTCCAACGCGAGAGCAGCGACCAGTTACCCGCGAGCGCCGGCGTGATCGTGAACGAGATGGCGAGCGAGGTCAAGGTCGCGGCGACTACGACGAGCGCGAACTCCGACAAAAACTTTCCGACCGTTCCGGGAAGAAATGCGATCGGGAGAAAGACCACGACGTCGACCAGCGTGATGACGACGGCCGCCGGACCGATCTGCGTACGGCCTTTGATGGCGGCCTCTTTCGGCGGCTCGCCGTTTTCGTAGTGTCGTTCCACGTTTTCGAGCACCACGATCGAGTCGTCGACGAGAATCCCAATAATTAAGGTCATCGCCAGCAGCGAGACGGTATCAATCGTGAAGTTGACGATCTTCATCGCGGCCAGCGTCACGCACAGCGAGGCCGGAATTGAAATGAGTACGACGACGGCGTTGCGCCACGACCGCAGGAAGAAGAGCATCACGACGGCGGTGATCGCGATCGCTTGGATCAGCGTGCGGAAGACTCCCCAGATCTGCTCTTTCGTGAACGCGGCTTGATTGTTGAGGATCCGGAAGTCGATCGCGGGATACGTCCGCTCGATGGCCGGAAGAGCTTGCAGCACGTTCTGCGCCGCCGTCACTTCGCTGGCGCCGGTCGCCTTCTGTATGCTGAGCGAGATCGTCGGCACCGTCCCGACGTAGCTGTACTGCCGCTGCGGCTCGAAGGAGTCACTCACGGCCGCAACATCGGCAACGCGAATGATCCGCGCCGAGGCGCTCCACGGATTCAGACTCGAGAGCGCCGGCCCCGCATAGCCCGAACCGGTTGAAGAAGCGTTGCTCGTACTCTGCGCCGGTGCGGCGCTCGGCGCGGCCGTCGCGTTGGTGCGCGCGATGACGCTCGCAGCGAGATTCGGCATCGCTGCCGGCACCGGTGACGGCGATGGTGACGCCGACGACGCCGGCATCGGTGTGATCGAAGCGGCCGGCCCCGGTGTTGCCACGGTGATTCCCGCCGGTGCGCCCGCTGCTGGTGCCACTGCCGCCGAGGCGGCCTGCACGGCGGCGGATTGCGCCGCCGGTGACGGCAACGCGAGCGTGCCTCCGCCACCGCCCGACGAAGCGCTGCTCTCCGCGCTGATCGGTGCACCTGGAGAGCCCGGCAGCGCCGGCTCGTTATACGATGCGTTTCCGAAAGTCGAGGTAAACGGCGACGAGGCGAAGACGGGCAGGTCCGCGACCGTCGCTGCGTTGCGAACGTCGCCGCGCACGTCGATCGTCGTTTCGTGATTCGGGAGGTAAGCGATGCCGCCGGGCTCGCGCAGATTGTTCTGTGAGATCGTGCTGACGATGTCATTGAG
>JABCZE010000224.1 GCA_013289785.1 Vulcanimicrobiota bacterium
GCGCAGGCGGCGAGCATTGCAGCGACAACAGCCAATGAGACGGCGGCGATTCGTTTTGACATGGGACCCTCCAAAAAGCTTGCTTTGTGCGGGTATCCTAACGTGGCCGGATGAAGAAAGTCTAAAGGCCCTCTACGGAGCCGGAATCGAATCGCGAGCCGCCGCAGCAATATTTTGCAGGGCCGGGTCGCCCGCGGCATCGACGCTCGCTCGCTGGAACTCGTTTCTTGCCGCGCCGTGCTCTCCTTCCCGCAGCAGAACCACGCCCAGCGCGAACCTCGCCCGCGCGTACGCCGGTGCGAGCGAAAGCGCCGCACGAAGCTGGCGTTCCGCGGACTCGTAGCGGCCCAGACGCTCTTCGGCCAAAGCGAGATCGTAATATGCGACGGCATACGACGGGTTGTTGCGCAGAAGTTTTCCGAAGTCTTCGCGAGCGGTGGCGGCATCGCCGCTCCGCAGCGCGACGATGCCGCGAGAGTAGAGTGCGCGCGCCGAGTCCGGATCCACCGCTACATAGCGATCGGCGACCTGGCGTGCTTGCGCAAGATCGCCTCGAGCGATATCGACGGAGACGAGATTCGCCATCGCCGCCAAGAACGCGGGATCGAGCGCGAGAGCGGCGCGCAGCTCAGTTGCGGCATCGTCATACCGGCCCAAATTGGCATAGGCGATTGCAAGATCGTAGCGCGCCGTTGAACCTTTTGGTTCGGGCGGATTTAGGGCGACGATGCGGTTGAATTCGGCAACCGCGGAGGTCCAGTCGCCGCGCGCTTCGGCATCGATTCCAAGTTTAAAGCGTTCTTCGACCTCGCGCTGCGTGGCCAAAGCGCGCAGCGTAGGCATGGAAGTCGTTCTCGGAAGCGGGCGTTGCGGTGAATAGGTCTGTGCGGCTGCTGCAGCCGCCATGAGTCCCCAGATGATGGCGACGGTCAGCAGCCAACGCATCGATCACGGACTACCGGAGTGAGGAGGCAGCTCGGCCTCGTGCCAGCCGGCAGACCCGGCCGACCGCTCCGGCTTACACTCCCAGCCTACGCGGCCCGCCGAGGTAATCGGCCCGAGCAGCGAGGGGGCTGCCGAAGGCACCAGGGCCCCGGTGAGCGCATCCTCCAGTGAGGCGGCGCCGGCCACGGCGAAGCGCCCGCAAATCATGAGAAGGGCGAGCAGCGCTGCGACGAGGACGGGGCGGAAGAGGGTTCTTGACACTTACTCTTATCATAGCCGAAAGTCTAAAGAATCCGTGAATTGGCGCCTGATGTGCGCGACGGCGCTCGTAATGACCACGTTGGTGGCGCCACCGGCGGGTGCTCAGACGCCGTTGGTCGTGGGCGCGGTGAGGGATCAGCGCGGGGTTGCCGTAGCCGGAGCTGCGGTCGTCGGGAATCGAGGCAACCAAGCCCCCCTCTACACGACGACCGATACGCTGGGCACCTTCGCGTTAGCGGCCTCGGGGGTCGTTTCGGTCCTCGTCACCTGTCGCTACTGCGGCCCGGCTACTGCAACCGTGCGCCAGGGAGAGCCGGTCGTCGTGATCGTCGAGCGCTACGACGCGCTGGCCTCGGACTCGCCCTCTCCGGGCGATCTCGAAAGCCTGCCCTACGCGCACGTGGAGTCGGCGTTGGCCCTCCGCCCGTTCAGCCTGCTCCAACAGAGCGTCGACCCGTACCCCGGCTCCCGCTTGAGCGATCGCGGGCTATCGCCAAGCGGCTCGCTGCTGCTCGACGACGGGGCTGCCAACTACGACATCGTCAACGGCAGCTCGCCCTACGAACTCGTGCCGGCGCAGTTTGAACGAAACGCGGCGCTGGGCGACGCGAGCAACGCGTACCTCTATGGCGACCAGGCCGGCGGCGGCACCGTGACTGCAAACCCCTTCGGAAGCGACGCCAATTGGCAGGTAGCGACGCTGGGAAGCGATGCGATCGCGCGCGGTCAGGTCGGGACGGATGACCTCGGGGCCGTCCTCGGATCGTTTAGCAACGACGAGGAGTCGCGCCAACGCGCGGATCTTTCAGCGAGCTTCAGTCCGGGCGCCGGCCAATCGCTCGCAGTTGCGGCCGGCAGCGAACAAGGGCGTGCGTTCACACCGGGGACGTCGCCGTATGCCGGCAGCTTTTCTTTCGCCGACGCGTCGTTTGCCGATCCGCAACTCGCGAACTTGTACGTTTCGGCGGTGCTCGACCGTGGCAACTACGTGGTCGGCGCCGGCGCTAATGCCTCGACGGCAGCTTGGTCGGACTCGGGCTTCAATATCGGCGTTCGCTCTGCCGGCCCGGTATCGGCCTTTGCCGATCTCGGCATTCGCTCCTCGACTGGATTCTATTCCCAGCCAGGGTCGTACTACCCGGTGTTCGTCGGCGCAGACCTGACGCAGACGCGCGCCGACGCCGGCGTGAATGCCAGCGGCCGAGATTATAACGTCACCGCCGGCGTCGGAACTTTTTGGATCGATTATGCCGGCGGCGCGACCGGAGTTTCGCAGCCCGCGAGAGCGACGCTCGCGCTTCCTTCGATCCAGGCGCAGCTCTTTCCGAACCAAAGATGGAGTATCGACCTTCAGGACAGCGGTTCTTTCACGCTCCCGACCTTCGTCGATGAATATGCGTATTCTGAAGTGGTAAACGCGGTCGAGTACGACCGCAACGCGCTTCTCGCGGAGGCCCTTACCTACACCGACCAAGCGCGGTTGCGAGTCTCGCTCGAGCAGGCGACGCAGCGCGTGGCGGGCGCATCGTCGGGCACCATCACCTCGACGGGTCTTTCCGCGACCTGGCAGGTGACGCCGTCACTCGTGCTTCGCGCCTGGACGATGCACGTGACCGACACGGTTCCGGCCTACGAAGAGACGACGGCATACGACGGAAACATGGCTCCCACCGTCAATGCGTTTTGGCTAACGTACAAGCTTAACGGCGGGATCAGGCTCGATACGATTTACCGGCGAGATCTGCTCGACGGGGGGCCGTTCTACCACGTGGACGCCGATCTCTCGGGACCAATTGCAAATTGGGTGCGGTGGTATTCCGGCGTCGAGGACCGGATGCAGCGAACGTTTCTCGACGTGGGTCTGCGCTTCGGCGGTCAGTAACGCAGGCGGCGTTGCCGCCGCCTGCGTTACTGCGTTTACTCTTCGTCGTGGCGTCCGTGAGGGCGACGGCGCCGGCGCATCGGCGGAGCGCCCGGTGCATCGGCCGCAGGCGCGCCTGCGGGCGCCGCGACCGGCGCGGGAGCGTCATCGCCTCGCGGTGCGCGAGGCGGGCGCGGCGTGAACTCACCGTTGCCCGAACCGCCTCCGAGAAGCGCCTTCCGCGAGAGATTAACCCGGCCTTGGCCGTCGATCTCCATGACCTTCACCATGATCTCGTCGCCGAGCTTCACGACGTCTTCGACTTTGTCGACGCGATTGGGAGCGAGCTGACTGATGTGCACGAGCCCGTCCTTACCGGGCAGGATCTGCACGAACGCGCCGATCGGGATGATGCGCACGACGGTTCCCAAATAGGTTTCGCCGACGCGGATCTCTTTGGTGAGATTTTCGACGATCTGCTTGGCCTTGTCGCCGGAAGCACCGTCGAGCGAGGTGATGAAGACGCTACCGTCGTCCTCGATGTCGATCTTCTCGACGCCCGTATCGGCGATGATCTTGTTGATGATCTTGCCGCCGGGTCCGATGACGTCTTTGATTTTGGCAGGGTCGATCTTGATGACGATCATCCGTGGCGCGAACTGCGAGAGTTCCTCGCGCGGAGCGGCGATCGTTTCGGCGAGTTTGTCGATGATGAAGTGGCGGGACTTTCGCGCCTGCTCCATCGCTTCGCGCATGATCTTAATCGTGATGCCCTGCACCTTGATGTCCATCTGAATCGCGGTGATGCCCGTCT
>JABCZE010000225.1 GCA_013289785.1 Vulcanimicrobiota bacterium
CGCAGCCCGAGTTGCAGACCACCGCGCGCATCGTCGGCGACTCGCGAAGATGCGCGGCACTCACCAGCAACGGCGCCGCCTTGATCTCGTTGGTCGTCACCACCGACGCGCAGCTCTGCGGCGTGTCGAAAACGACGAGCGCCAAATCGCGTTTGCGCGGCTTGATGCCCGCGTGGACTCCGGCTAAGCGCACGCCCGGAACGGCACCCAAGCCGCCGCGCAGCGCGATGAGCTCAAACGACGGCGACGCGATCACTCAATCCGCTCTCTTCGGGAAATCCCAGCATCAGGTTGAGATTTTGCACGGCCTGTCCGGCGGCACCCTTGCCGAGATTGTCGATCGCGCATATCACGCGCACGACCGGTCCCGCAACGTCGACGCGAATTTCCGCGTCGTTGGTTCCCGCAACGGCGGCGACGCTGGGCACGCGCGCGCCCTCGAGCACCCGCACGAACGGACTGCTCGCGTAGGCGCGCCGGAACGCCGCTTCGACGGCACCGCCGTCGACCGGATCGTCGAAGATCGCGTAGGCGTCGGCCAGCATCCCCCGCGAAACCGGCACCACGTGCGGCGTAAACGTCAGCGGTACGCCAATGCCGCCGGCGCGCAGATAGCGTTCGATCTCCGGTTGATGACGATGGCCGCTCAAACCGTAGGCTCGAATCTCGCCGTTCACTTCGGCGAAGAGTGAGCCGGTCTGCGGCGTCCGCCCGGCGCCGGTGATTCCGCTCTTGGCATCGACGACGATGTGACGCGGCCTGCCGATCGAGGCCAGCGGCAGGAGCGCGAGCAGCGTGGCCGTCGGATAGCAGCCGGGATTGGCGACCAGTTGCGCCGGAGCGATCGCGTCTCGCTGCCACTCGCAGAGGCCATACGCCACGCCGTCGTCGTCGCGGAACGCGGCCGAAAGGTCGATCGCGCGCGCACCTTGCGCGAGCAGGCCAGGAACGCTCGCCCGCGACTCTTGCGCGTCTCCCGCGGTAATCACAACGTCGCCCCAATGCACCGCCGCGGCAACGCTGCCCGGCGAGTCAAAGCGGTACGGCGTGTTTCGCAAGAGCGGAAAATGATCGGCCGCTTCTTCTCCGGCGTGGCTGCGGCTCTCCAGCACGCCGACTTCGACCAACGGATGGGCGTGCAGCAGACGGATTGCTTCGGCCGCGGCATAGCCGGCCGCGCCCGTAA
Source organism: Vulcanimicrobiota bacterium (assembly GCA_013289785.1). Lineage (GTDB taxonomy): Bacteria > Vulcanimicrobiota > Vulcanimicrobiia > Vulcanimicrobiales > Vulcanimicrobiaceae > Cybelea. The sequence continues at coordinate 1,187 of JABCZE010000225.1, forward strand.
CGTGAACCCGCGTCATGCGAGCTGCGGCTCGAGGCTCGCAAGTTCGGTGCGTACCTCGTCGATCTGCGAGTGTACGTCGCCGGGCGACGTCGAGCCGGCGGTCTGCTTGGCGCCAATCGACGTTGTCGCATCCAACGGCGCTTGCAGCGATTCGATGCCGGCCTTTGCGGCGAGCTGCGCCAGATCGCGCGCCTCGAGCGCGCGGCCATCGGCCTCCGCCTGCGCCACAACTGCGCCGACGAGCGCGTGCGCCGTGCGCGCCGTCACGCCCTTGGCAATCAGCGCATCGGCAACGTCGGTTGCGACGGTGTACCCGGCAACCGCGGCCCGCGCCATCCGCTCGCGATCGAACGAGACGGCCGCTAAAGCTCGTTCGAAAGCGTTCAGCGTCGCAAGCCCGTCTTCCGCAATCGCGATCGCAGCGCTTTTGGTCTCTTGCAAATCCCGCTGATACGACGGCGCCAGGCCGCAGAGCGTTCCCAACGCGCCCGCATACGCGCCTGCCGACCTCGCGGCATGCGCGCGCACCAGCTCGAAGGGATCGGGATTGCGTTTCTGCGGCATCAAGCTCGAGCCGGTCGAGGCGGCATCGCCCAGCCGTACGTACCCGTAGGCCGGCGCCGACCATGCAATCAGCTCCTCCGCGATGCGCGACGCATCGACGATCGCTCGCACGAATGCGTGCGCCAGATCGAGCGCGACGTCGCGATTGCCGACGGCGTCAAGTGCATTGCGCGACGGCCGCGAAAAACCCAGCGCGCGCGCCGCCGCTTGGCGGTCGAGCGCCAAGCTCGAGCCGGCCAGCGCGGCGCTTCCGAGCGGAGACGAAGCGCGTCCCGCGCGCGCCACCCCCGCAAAGCGCGATGCCGCGCGCACGAACGGCTCGCTCCACGCAACGAGCACAAATGCAAGCAGCACCGGTTGCGCCGGCTGCCGGTGCGTGCATCCCGCGACCACCGTCTTGCGCTCCAGCTCTTCCTGCGCTCGCGCGGCCAAAGCCGTCGCGATGTCGTGCGCGCGCTTGGCGCCGGCCTGCGCGCGGTCGATTGCATAGAGCAAGAGCGTCGTTGCGACTTGATCGTTGCGGCTGCGCCCTGCGTGCAACGATTCGCCCGCGACGCCGGCGATTTCTCGAACGCGCGCGTCGATGGCGCCGTGCACGTCCTCAAAGGGTTGCGACCGCGCATAGTTTGCGAAGCTGCCGTCGCGAATCTCCTCGGCGACTGCGGCCAGCGCGCTCGCCAGCTCCGCCGCCTCGGCGTCACTGACGATCTTTCCCCCGCGCAGCGCCTCGACGTGCCCCAGCGAACACTTTACGTCGAACGGCGCTAACACGAGATCCTCTTCGATCGACGTGCCGAACGCCAACAGCTGCGCGTCGGGCGCGGCGCCGAAGCGGCCGCCCCACTGCAGCGCGCTCACTCAGACACCGACGGGTGCACGCTGCGAGGCGGTGTACGCTTCGAGCGGCAAGGCTTGCAGTGCGATGAATCCGCCGGCCGCCTGATGATCGAAGGCGTCGTCCATGCCGTAGGTTGCGAGCTGCTCGCGATAGAGTCCGTTGGGCGAACGCAATCCGGTGACGGTCGCGTTGCCGCAATGGAGCCGCAGGCGCACGTCGCCGGTCAAACGCGGCGCAAACGCCGCGTTGAAAGCTTCGAGCGCCATGCGCAGCGGCTGCATCCACAAGCCGTCGTAGATCAGCTCGGCAAAGCGCCGGTCGGCCAGCGCTTTGAACCGCAGCTCGTCGCGCGTCAGCACTAGGCGTTCGAGCGCGCGGTGCGCGCCGATCAAAACCGTCGCCGCCGGACATTCGTAGACTTCGCGCGACTTCAAGCCCACGACGCGATCTTCCATCAAGTCGATCCGCCCGATACCGTGCTTGCCCGCCAGAGCGTTGAGTTGCGCGACCATCGCGGCGCCGGTACTTGCGTTCACGCTGGGCTCGCCGGCCTCAAAACTTACGACGATCTCCTCGGGCGGCGGCGCGGCCGCGGGCGATGCCGTCCAGGCATACACGTCCTCGGGTGGCGCGTTCCACGGATCCTCCAATACGCCCGCTTCGATCGAGCGGCCCCACAGGTTGGCATCGATCGAATAAGGTTTCTCCGCGGTGTGCGAGATCGGCACGCCGTGCTCGCGCGCAAACGCAATCGCATCGGGGCGCGAGAGCGGCGATTCTCGTAGCGGAGCACGGCAGACCAGCGAGGGATCGAGTGCGCGCACACCGAGCTCGATGCGCACTTGATCGTTTCCCTTGCCGGTGCAGCCGTGCGCCACTACCGTTGCGCCGAACTCGTGGGCAGTTTTCACGAGCAGACCGGCGATGAGCGGCCGCGAGAGCGCCGCCGAGAGCGGGTAGACGTCTTGGTAGAGCGCGTTGGCGCGCAGCGCGGCGAAGGCATATTCGGCGATGAAGCGTTCGCGCGCGTCGATCAGCACTGCATCGGACGCGCCAAGAGCCAACGCCTTAGCGCGCACCGCCTCCAATGCGGCGCGAGCGCCGGTTCCGGCGATCGCGTCGCTTTCGCCGAGGTCGACGGTCATTGCGACGACCTCGTTGCCTTCGAGAATCAACTTCTTGAGGAGAACCGAAGTATCGAGCCCTCCGGAGTATGCCAGCACGATCCGGCTCACGCGGCAGTCCCCGTGTCACCCTGAGTCCCTCGACTCCGCTCAGGATAG
>JABCZE010000226.1 GCA_013289785.1 Vulcanimicrobiota bacterium
GGCTTCAACTATCGCCTCGCGACGGAGAACGTGAGCGCCGATGCCGTCATCGACGCGATGATCGCCGCCATCCCCGCGCCGTGACCATCCGCGACGCGCTGCTGCGAGCGCGCCGGCGACCGCGTCACTTCGGCGCCGGATCGCCAACGGTCTATCGCGGCGACGGCTACGAGTTCGTCGAGCTGCGGGCGTACGTTCCCGGCGACGATGTGCGCCGGATCGACTGGGCGTCGACCGCCCGTTCCGGCGAGCTGCAGACGCGCGTCGTGCTGGAAGACGTGACCCTGACGCTGGCTGCGATCCTCGACGTCTCGCCTTCGATGGGCGTCGGCCGAAAGCGGCCGTTGCTCGCGGCGGCACGCGAAGCACTCACCGACTGGTTCGGTGCTGCAACCGCGGAGGATCGCTGCATTCGTATCGCCGGCGGTTCGATCACGCCGGCCGCGCTGCAGCGAGGCTCGCGGCGCGCGGTCGCACTGCGTGACGATGCCGGCGCATTCGATCTAACGAAAACGTTACGCACGGCCTACGCCGCGTTGCCGCGTGGCACGGCGCTGCTGGCGATCTCGGATTGGTACGACCTCGACGCGAGCGTCGATCGCGAGTTGGCCGGCCTCGGCGCGCGGTTCGATTGCACCGCGTTGATCGCGCGGGATCCGTGGTACGAGCAACTTCCTCTGGCGGGCATCGTCCGCTTGCGCGGGGCCGAAGGCGGCACGCTGCGAGGCTACATCGGCGCGCGCGAGCGCGCGGCCTATCTGGCGGCCGTTCGCGCACGAGAAGCTTCGCTCTTACGGCGTTTCGAGGCGGCGAACTGGCGAACCGGGCTCTTGCGCGAAGCGGACGGCGCCGCATCGCTAGCGGCCGCGTTCGGATTGCGCTCGTGACGATCGACCATCCGCTGCGCCTCGGGCTCGGCGTCGTCGCGCTCATCGTTTTTGGTGTTGTGTATGCGCTCTTGCAGCGGCGCGCGACCTCGCACGATCTGGCCTACTCGAACATTGCCTTCTTCGAGCATGCCGCGAAGCCGAGAACCTGGATTCCGCGCGCGCTGCAGGCCCTCTGGCTCGTTGCGTTCGCGGCGCTCGTCCTTGGCGTCGGCGGCCCGCACCTGCGGCTCATGCTTCCGGCGCACGACGGCAGCGTCTTCATTTGCATCGACACTTCGGGATCGATGGCCGCAACCGACGTCTTTCCGACGCGCGCGGAAGCCTCAAAAGCCGCGGCCCGGGCCTTCGTCTCCGAGAGTCCATCCGGTACGAAGATCGGAATCATTTCGTTCGCCGGCGCGGCGGGAGTCGTCGTGCCGCTGAGCGCCGACCATCAAGCGGTGCTCTCGGGCCTCGATGAGATTCCCCCACCGAATGGCGCCACCGCGATCGGCGACGCCCTCGCGCTTGCCGCGCGAATGCTGCCGCGCAACGGCCATCGCGTGGTCGTGCTTATCACCGACGGCGTCAACAATACCGGGGCCGATCCGATGCAGGCTGCGCAGCGCCTGGGAACGCAGCACATCCCGGTGTACACCGTCGGGATCGGCACCGAGAACGGCGGCCTGATTCCGGGAACGAACGAAGAGGCCACCATCGACGAGGATGCGTTGCGCGATTACGCGCAGGCCAGCGGCGGGGCCTACGCGCGAGTCGAGAATGCCACGGAGCTTCGCGACGCGCTCTCCACCCTGGGACGAACGACGTCGCTGCAGCCCAAACGCATCGATGCATCGCTGCAGTTTGCGATCGCCGGTGCCGTGGGAATGGTGCTTGCGTTTTTGGCCGGCCTCGGATTGGGGCGCTACCCGTGAGCGGCGATCCCATCGCACGGCTGACCGAGTGGATCGAAGCGGCGGGCGGCGCGCGTCGGGTTGAGGCAATCGCGATGTGCCTGGCGACCGGCGGTGCGAACGATCGGCCCGCCGCGCGAATGGTGCTCTTGCGCGGCCTCGACGGTCGCGGCCTACGGTTCTTTACGTCGTACGAGAGCCGAAAGGGGCGCGAACTCGCCGAGAATCCGTTTGCCGCCGCGCTGCTCTATTGGCCTTGGATGGAGCGCCAAGTGCGGATTGAAGGCGCTATCTCGATGCTTCCGGAGAGCGAATCGGACGAGTATTTTGATTCGAGGCCTCGCGGACATCAGGTAGCCGCCTGGGCTTCGGAGCAGAGCGCCCCGATCGAATCCCACGCGGTGCTTGAAGACCGCTTCGCGCATTTCGAGCAACGCTTCGAAGGTGAAGCGGTTCCGCGTCCCCATTCTTGGGGCGGCTACCTGCTGGCGCCGTCGTACTTCGAGTTCTGGCAAGGCCGCCCAAATCGAATGCACGAGCGCATTGAATACAAACGCAGCGGGAACGATTGGGAAATCCTCCGGCTCCAACCGTGAGTCGCGCTTTCCGCTCGACGATCCGGCGCGCACCGCCGAGGCGTGACGGCGGGTAAAGGGACTGACCGGCCAATCCGATAAACCAACGGCCCGAGCATGTCGCGCCGGAATGTCATGGTCATCGGGTCGGGACCGATCGTCATCGGTCAGGCTGCCGAGTTCGACTATGCAGGCGTCCAGGCGTGTCGCGCGCTCCGCGAGGAGGGCCATCGAGTCGTCCTCGTCAACTCGAATCCCGCGACGATCATGACCGATCCCGAGATTGCCGACGCGGTCTACCTGGAGCCGCTTACGGTCCAATCGATCGAGGCGATCGTTGCCCGGGAAAGGCCCGACGCGTTGCTGCCGACGCTGGGCGGCCAGACCGGCCTCAATCTGGCGGTCGAACTCGACGAGGCCGGCATCCTCGAGCGTTACGGCATCCAGTTGCTCGGCACGCCGATCGACACGATCCGGTTGGCGGAAGACCGCGAGCGCTTCAAACTCAAAATGCAAGAGATCGGCGAACCGGTCGCCGAGAGCGCGATCGTCACCGACATCGAGCAGGGCGTCGCGTTTGCAAAAACGGCTGGATATCCGCTGGTCGTTCGCCCGGCGTACACGCTCGCAGGCACCGGCGGCGGCATCGTGTCGGATGAAACGGAGCTGCGCGCGACCCTCGACGCGGGCCTCAATGCGAGCCTCATCCACCAAGTGCTGCTCGAAACGTCGCTTCTGGGATGGAAGGAGATCGAGTACGAAGTCTTGCGCGACGGCAACAATAACTGCATCGTCGTCTGCAACATGGAGAACTTCGATCCAGTCGGCGTTCACACCGGGGATTCGATCGTCGTCGCGCCCTCGCAGACGCTCTCCGATGCCGAGTATCAGATGCTGCGTACCTCGAGCATCAACGTCATTCGCGCGCTCGACGTTCAGGGCGGCTGCAACATCCAGTTTGCCCTCGATCCTTATAGCAGCCAGTACGCGATCATCGAGGTCAACCCGCGCGTCTCGCGCAGCTCCGCTCTGGCCTCGAAAGCGACCGGTTACCCGATCGCCAAGATTTCCACGCGCATCGCCTTGGGTCAGCGGCTCGATGAAATCGAAAACCCGGTCACGGGTATCACCAAGGCTGCGTTCGAGCCCGCGCTCGATTATGTCGTGGTGAAGATACCGCGCTGGCCTTTCGACAAGTTTCCATTCGCCGATACCGCCATCGGCACGCAGATGAAGTCCACCGGCGAAGCGATGGGCATCGGCCGAACTTTTCAGGCCGCGTTGCTCAAAGCGGTGCGGGGGCTGGACTTAGGTCGCGAGACGTTGACCGGTCCGCTGGTCGAATGGAGCGACGCCGAGCTGGAAGCAATCGTCCAACGTCCGACGCACGAGCGGCTCTTTGCCATCTGCGAACTCTTGCGCCGAAGCGCCGGCGATCCGGCGCCGGCGATCGAACGCGTGCACGAGTTGTCGGCGATCGACCGCTTTTGGCTGTACGAACTCGCCGAGATC
>JABCZE010000227.1 GCA_013289785.1 Vulcanimicrobiota bacterium
GCCCCGATACGTAAGGCCCCACGCGTCGATCAACTTCAACGCGAAGTCGAGCCGCGGGCAGGTCGCCCACATAAAGACGGCAGCGTTCTTGTTAAGGATTTTCCGGACGTCGATGTTTGCGAGTTGGTCCACCGTCATCAATGGATAGTGTTTCCCTGCGGCGGCATCCTTAATTGCGCTGCCGTAGTAGTACCAGGGCGGATCCAAATACACGATGTCGTACCGCGAGTCCGGAAGCGGAGGAAGCACCGCGTGCGGCATTGCGACCGACCGCCGTGCAAGGCGCCGTAGCTGCTCGGCATTTTTAGCCGTAAGTTTTCGCGCCACTCGAGACTGCTTTCTTATGTGAGATTATGCTGTCCAACGCGGTGCCGCAAATTTAACGCGGCGGAGAGGCTCCAACAAAGTGAGCAGGTAATCGGTAGGACGCCTCAAACCCTGCCGAAGGAGGCGCCCGCTAGATGAGGCGCCCCATTAAGCCTCAACGGGCTGAAAGGAAATCCTGGTGATTATGTTTGCACGTCACGTCCTGGCTTTCGCATTCGCCGGGGCGCTCCTAGTGGGTTGTGGCGCTAGCGCCGTTCCGGGCGCTAATGTCGCTTCGGGCGCTAATGCTGCTTCGAGCGCTAATGGTGTTTCGATCGCTAATGCAAGATTGGCTTCGCCGACCCTCTCGCTCACGGGTCCGGTTATCAAAAAGGTGACTCCAATCCAAGCGGAACAGACGCAAAAAATCGTCATTAAGGGCAAAGGCTTCGGCAAGATGAAGCCCTATAACGGCGACTCGTGCTGCGTCGAAATTAGTGTTACCAACGCTGCATGTTACTACTACGGCTCTTACGACGTTTGGAACGCCGGTTGGTCGGGTGGCACTAAGGGTCCAAACGAAGTGACCCTGAACGTGAAGAAGTGGACCAATAAGGAAATCGTAATCACGGGCTTCACGGGCTCTTACGGTTACTCTTGCTGGACGCTCGGGTCCGGCGACCCGATAACGGTCAGTGTTTGGAACGCACAAACTGAAGCGGGCCCCGCAACTTGGAGCGGAACGGTCCAATAATTCTGTTAAGCAGGTAGGTCGCTGGTTCCAGGCCAGCATCGGCGGGAGATCTTCGGGCCCCTTGCAAAAAGGCAAGGGGCCTTTGCTTTCCCGCAGTTTTTGCGCACATGAGAACGTTGCTCTCTTATGGCTTATACGCGAAGACGGTGCCCCAGTCGCAGGGCCCTGAGTTCGGGCAACTGGGCAGTGAAACGCCGCCATAAGACGTCGTTCCGTAGAGCGTGCCATTCACGTTTATAAGGCCTGCTTCCGGGTAGACTCCGTCATTTATATAACCAATGTTAAAGCTGTGCAGCACCGACTCGGCACCGGTTTTCTCGTCGACTCTGAAAATGGTTCCAACAGTTGCGATGCCGCCCTTCGGCGTCGTGCCGTAGAGCATGCCTTTCACGGCGGTCAGGCTGGACACGGGCCGGAATCCATCAGAACCGCTGTCGCTGAAGCTGTGGAGCACGCGCTCATTGGTGCCGGTCTCGCTGACGCTGAAGACCGTTCCCCAATCTGCTGACCCGCCACCCTCCGTCGTGCCGTACAGCGTGCCCTTCACATCGATCAGGCTCGCTTCGGGCCCACTTCCATCCGCAACCTCAGGGAAGCTGTAAAGCACGGTTTCCTTGCCGGCCGGAGTGATGCTGAAGACCGTCCCCCCGCCGTCGCCGCCGCCCACAGTCGTGCCATAGAGCGTACCCTTCACATCGAGCAGGCCAGCTAATGGGAATAAACCGTCAGTCTTGCCTTGGAAAATGTGCAAGACACGCTCTTCGCCGCTCGGACTGATGCGAAAGACGGTCCCGCATCCGTCAGTACTAGCGCTGCACGAAGCGTATCCACCGTAGAGTGTCGTGCCATAAAGATTACCGTGTACGGCAATTAGGGCGGCCATAGGTTGAGCTCCGTCCGAGCCATAGCCAAAGCTGTGCAAAACGGTCTCCGTTCCACCCGTAGTGATGCTGAAAACGGTACCATAACCGTATGTACCGCCATTGGCCGTCGTGCCATAGAGCGTGCCGTTCATGTCGACCAGACCCGCATAGGGAAAGTTTCCATCAGGAGTGCCGCCGAAGTTGTGCAGCACATGCTCCAGTCCCGTCGTGCTGAGGCCGAAGACCGTTCCGCATTCCACCCCGCTGGCGCTGCACGTGTGTATGCCGCCTCCGGAAGTGGTGCCGTAGAGCGCCCCGTTCACGTTGATTAAGCTCGCTACTGGGCCGGCTCCGTCGTACCCGTACGGGTTATCTCCGAAGCTGAAAACAACTCGATACTTTCTTCCACCTCGGTATTCCGGCTGCCCCGTGCTCAGCAATGGTGACCCGACCGAGAGTCCGGCGGCAGGAAGCTGCGAAACACTTTCGTGCGCGCATCCAGCGAGAGTAACGGCGCAAAGCATCAACACCGCGAGAGGACGAGCGGCGCGATGAGCGATGGCAATAACGCAAGGGGTAGAGATCACGGATGGATACCTCGTCCGTACGATTGACAGTGCCTAGATCGTTGTTCCTCCCACGAAGCAGCGAGCGTACGCGTCATCGCACGACCAGCGCCGTCGCTACGAGGGCGCCGCAAAGCGTTGCCATCAGGTTGACCGCGTCATTTTGGATCCAGCGCACGCCTCGGCGCAGCGTCGTCGGCGTTCCGCAGTAATGCTGCGGCGTTTCGCATTCGCGCGCGCAAGTGGGGCACCAGTAACGGACCTCGAGGCTTGCGCCGACGACCGAGTCGAGCATCGCGCCCGCAATGCCGGCAACTGCAACCAGCCAGAACGGCGCGACGCGCAACAACGATGCGACCACAGCGACGCAGAGCGCGCCGGCGATCGTCGCGACGCTACCGAGCAGCGACACGCCGCCGGAGAGCCCCGGCTCCATTGGGCGAAGCGTCAGAATCGAGACCGGCCGGCGCCGCGCGAGCGTACCGATCTCCGTGCCCCACGTATCCGCCGACGCTGCCGCAAACGCGCCGGCAAAGGCGGCGTTAAACGGGACGCTCGCATCGACTGCCGCGATCGCGCAGAGCGCGGCGATGCCGCCGTTTGCGAGGACCTGCCACGCGTTGCGAGGTGCCGACTCGTGCGTACCCCGCAATGAGCGCTTTCGCTCGCGCCCCATACGAGTCAGGAGCGCCGACGGGACGAAGAACGCCAGCAGAACTGCCGCGCTGCTCCATCCTCCGGCGTCGACGACGATCGTGCCGACGACGAACGCGGCGATTGCGCCGTCGAGCGACAGCGCACGCGCGCGGTACGCCGCCAGCGCGACGGCCGCGGCGAGTGCCGCACCAATTGCGAGCCGAATCACACCCGAGTCGCGTAATAGATTTCGAGCGCGTCGAGCAGGCCGGCCGTCGTGTGAACGGGTGCCACGACGTCGACGTTTAATCCGGCTTGCGCGGCGGCGTTCGCCGTGATCGGCCCGATGCACGCGACGCACTTGCCGCCGGCTGCCTGCGGCGCTGCGATATCGCCCAGCAGCGCGACGAAGCCGCGAACCGTGCTCGCGCTCGTGAAGGTGAGGACGTCGGCCCCGGCGACCTTTTGCGCGAACTGCGCATCGGGCGGAATGACCGTCGAATACGCTGCAACGATGGTGACGCTCAGCCCGGCAGCCTGCAGCATTTGCGGCAGCACGTCGCGCGCCTCTTGCGCGCGGTAGAGCAGCACGCGGTCGCCCGGAGAACTGCGGGCGATGACCTCCGGTGCGATCTCCTCGCTGATAAACTCTGCCGGCACGAGATCGGCGACCACGCCAAGGGTACGCAAGCGCGCCGCCGTGCGTTCACCGATCGCGGCGACCTTCGTTGCCCGATCGCTC
>JABCZE010000228.1 GCA_013289785.1 Vulcanimicrobiota bacterium
CGGGAGGACGGGCATTCTGGCGACGCTGCAAGGCGCAAAACCCGGCCCCGTAACGCTCCTGCGCGCCGACATGGACGCGTTGCCGATTGAGGAGCGCAACGAAGAGCCCTATCGGTCGCTGACGCCTGGCGTCATGCATGCGTGCGGTCACGATGGCCATATGGCGATCCTCTTGGCGGCGGCCCGCGCGCTGCGCCGGCGGACCGACGAGATTTCGGGCACGCTGGTCTTCTGCTTTCAACCGGGCGAAGAGGGGTTCGCCGGCAACAAGATGATGATCGAGGACGGGGCGCTCGAGAATCCGCATGTCGATCGCACGTTTGCGCTCCATCTCTATAGTGGGCTGGACGTTGGGAAGGTCGGCGTTCGCGACGGCGCGTTCTTTGCGTCCTCGGACCGCTTCGACATCGAGCTGACCGGCAAGGGCGGCCACGGGGCGCTGCCGCAGAGCGCGGTCGATCCGATCGTTGCCGCCGCGCAGTTCGTAACGATGCTGCAGAGCATCGTTAGCCGCGAGTTCGCCGCGAATCAGCCGGTCGTCGTAACGGTCGGCTCGCTGCATTCCGGCACGACCTTCAACGTGATTCCGGAGCTGGCCACATTACAGGGAAGCGTCCGCGCCTTTGACGAGACGGTTCGCGCCGAGCTTCCGGTGCGCATCGAGCGTCTGCTCGCGGGCGTCTGCGAGGCGATGCGGTTGAGCTACCGCTTCGATTACCACTGGATCTATCCGCCGACGGTGAACGATCCCGCGACCAACGACATCGTGCGCGATGTGGCCCGCGAAGTCGTCGGCGAGCCGAATCTCGTCGATCCGCACGAGATCGTCATGTGGTCGGAAGATATGTCGTTCATGCAAGAGCTGCGCCCCGGCGCCTACTTTCTGGTCGGCGCGCGCGGTTCACGCAAGGGAATCGAGCCGCAGCATAGCGCGCGGTTCGATATCGACGAGCACGCTCTCGAAGTCGGATTCCGGATGATGATGGGTTTGGCTACTCGTCCCGCGGACTAAACTGCCGGCAGGCTTGCGCGTCCGCGCAGATCTCAAACTTGTTACCGTCGGCGTCTTCGAAGAAGATCGCGTAGTAATCACCGTATTCGGGGTGCAGGGCGGGACCTTCAATCGCCACCGCGCCGTGTTCGCGAGCGGCTACCGCGGCGGCGTCGACCTGTGCGCGTGCTGCGACGGCAAAGGCAACCCTCGTCGATCCGGGCAGTGACGCGGGATCGGGGATGAGGCCAAAGCGAGGGCGCCCTCCCGCCGCTGTCTCGTAACCGACAAACCCGGGTTCCTCGGGTTCGTCCGAGCCGACGATCCGGCGGTACCCGATGTGCTCGGCCAACGCGTCGAGCAAATCTCGGGCGGCGTCGATGTTTCGAACGTGAATGTCGATATGATGCAGCATTGATGGCTCAATCGTCAGAGGTCGTAGTGGCTTTCGGTAACGGTGAGCAGCCACCGGATGGCGCGGGCGGATCGATCCAACTCGCGCAGAGAGCGTGCGAAGGCCCGAAAAGCACGGTCGGCGACGCGCCGGCGGCGCCGAGCGCGTTCGAGCCGGTCCGTGAAGGCGAGCGCCGTTTCGAGTTGCCCTTCGATGTGGGGCCAGCCGGCGCGTACCGCGCCTTCGCCCGGATCGGCGAAACACGTTACGAGCGGCGGGGCCGGCTTGGCCGGGTGCTGCAGCGCATATTCCAGGCGCGCCAACGTGTAGTGCCCGTGCGCTTCGGCGAAAGAACCCAGAAGCTGCACCAACCGGAGGTCCATCGGAATGACGACTTCTGCCGACGGCGAAGCTCGGCCTGGTCATGGACTCAGACGTTCGCAGGTATGTCATTGTCGGCAACGGCTTTGCCGGAACCACTGCTGCCGAGCAGCTTCGCAAGCACGATCCCGCCTGCGAAATAACCCTCTTTGGGGACGAGCCTTACACGCTCTATAACCGCATCTCCCTTCCGCCGATGCTTCGCAAGCAAATTCCCGAAGCGAAGGTGATGATTCGCAACCTCGCGTGGCACGAAGAGCATCGCATCGACCTCCGGTTACGCACGCACGTCGAGCGAATCGTTCCGCAGGAGCGCGTGATTGTCGCCGACGGCAAGTCCTATCCATACGACGCGGCCTTGATCGCGACCGGCGGGCGCCCCAATCCGACCGGCAAGCCGGGTGGCGAGGGAGCGGCAAACCTTTTCCCGTTTCAGTATCTCGACGACACGCGCGCGATTTCTGATCAGATCGACCACAGCCGAGCCGCTGTGGCAATCGGAGGCTCCTTCATCGCCTACGAACTAGCCGAAGCCTTCTCGTCGCGCGGGCTGGAGACGCACTGGCTGATGCGCGGCCCACGTGGGCTGCACCGGATCATCGACGAGGACGCCGGCGAGCTGCTTCACGAAGCCGCGGCGGCCGACGGCGTCCACATGCACTACGGTGAAGAAGTCGACGAGTTCATTCGTTCCAACGGCGTGATAACGAAGGTTCGAACGACTGCCGGGCGCGAGATCGAAGCCCAATGCTATGCCTACGGATTCGGGCTGGCCATGAATACCGAGGTTTGCGACGGCTCGGGAATCGAGACGAGCAAGAACGGCATCCTGTGTGACGATCATCTCGAGACCAATGTCAAAGATATCTATGCCGCCGGCGACGTCGCCGATTTCTACGATCCAATCCTGGAGATCAGATATCGCATGGGCACGTGGAACAACGCCGGCGCGCACGGGAAGGTCGTTGCGCTCAACATGATGGGCGGCAGCGAGAAGTACCACGACGTGCCGGAGTATTCGTCGTTACTGTTCAAGGGTCAAACCATCACGCAGTTCGGTCTCGGGACCGATCTGCGCCAAGATCTGGAGATCGCGCGGAAGATCGATCGCGAAAAGAAGTGGTACCGTGCGCTCTTTTTCTGGGAAGATCGCTTAGTCGGCGGTTTGATGCTCGGTAAGGGCAACCGCGCCGGCAAGCGCAAGTACGTCGAAGCGATCAAGAGCAAAGAGCGGTTTCCAAAACCCGAATGGAACGCGATGCTCGACTGGACGGCGTGACGCGTTACCACCAATGGCGCGCGGCGATCAGGGTGTCGGAGTCCGCGCCGCGTGGCACGAGAAAGTAGACCACTACCGTTAAGTAAGCGGCGAAACTCACGATCGGCAGAACGAGCGCGACGAGCGTGGCTCCCACGTAGACGAACCAGCCGATCCGGTAGCCTCGGATCGTGGCGGCGATCGTTGCCTGCGGCACCTCCGGTTCGAAGGCGTTCGATCGCGCGAGATGCAGCAGCAGCAGGTTGTAGAACGTGGCGCAGCACGAAAGAACGAGGCCGTACAGAAACGTTGAGGCGGAAAGGGTCGGGTACGAACCCAGCGTCGTGGTCGCAAACGGAATCAAGACGGCTGCGGCCAGCAGGAGAAGGTTCCAGAAGACCGTTTTGCGGTCGACGCGGTGCACGAGCCGGAAGAGCGCGTGATGGTTCTGCCACATGATACCGATGACCGAGAAGCTCAAAAAGTAGGCAATAAGATTCGGCCAGAGTCGCAGGAGAGCGGCGGTAAGCTCTCGATTCGATGGCGCGTGCAGTTCCGGGAGAACGAAGCCGAGGGCCAGCAGCGTGAACGCGAAGGCGAAAACGCCGTCGGAGAACGCTTCGAATCGAGGCTTGTTCATTCCACTCCAGATCCGTTACATTAAAAACGCGTGGTTGCAAAGGCATCGCTTGAATCCCTTCCTAAGTCGAGCGCTTAATGTTTCAAACGACGAAGATCCCGGGTGTTTTCTGGTACGCGCGGCGCGCGGCGGGCGCGCCTTCCGCGAATTGCTATCTCTTTACTACCGGCGGGGAAAACGTACTAGTCGACCCGCTCCC
>JABCZE010000229.1 GCA_013289785.1 Vulcanimicrobiota bacterium
AAAATCGTAATGCAAGCGCGTGGCGCGATGCATCTGTACGACGAATCGCAGCTTCTCGGCGGCCTTCTCCTTGCGGCCGCTTGGCTCAGGCGTCGCCTTGAAGTCGCGCTTCTTGCGGTACGTCTCGAGCGAGCCCGGACGCGCGCCCGGTTTTTTTGCCACCCCCGGTTTTTTTGCCACCATCGTGCTTGGCCTTCGACGGCGTGGCGAGCTATTCTTAGACTCCATGATCTATAGCATCGCCGGCCTGGTGCTGGCGCTTGGTATCGCGGCCGCGGCCTGGCGGCGCAGCCGCAGCGCGGGGGGATTCTACGACGCGCAGGTTTACGGAATGGATCGCGTCGCGCACCGGCGCTACTGCGCGATCAGCCTTGGCTTTGCCGCTTTCTTTGCGCTGGCGTACGCACTGCATCTCTACGGCGCAGGCATCGCCGCATTGACGCTGTACGTCTTGGTCGCCGTGTTTTACGCCACATCGTTCCTCCGAGGCGCCGCCGATGCCGACGAATGAGTTTCGCTTCTCGCCGCGGCCGAATCGCGCGCACGAGATCGCCTGGCAGCCGTGGGAAGCGCCGACGTTCGCACGCGCCGCCGCCGAGGACCGGCCGATCCTGCTCTCGATCTCGGCCGTGTGGTGCCACTGGTGTCACGTGATGGACGAGACGACCTACTCCGATCCTGGGGTCATCGAAACGATCAACCGCCGTTTCGTTCCCGTTCGCGTCGACAACGACCGGCGCCCCGACATCAACGCCCGCTACAACATGGGGGGCTGGCCGACGACGGCATTTCTGACCCCCGACGGAAGGACGCTGACCGGCGCTACGTATCTGCCGCCCGCGCAGATGCATCGTGCGCTCGAGGAGATCGCGCGCTTCTACCACGAGCGCAAAGACGAGATTGGCGAGCTTCCGGTAACGTCGCGCTCGCACGACGCGCCGCGTGAATCCGCGGCGGCCGCCGACCTCACTGACGCGCCGGTCACGCGGCTCCTCGCAAATCTCGAAAGCAACTACGATGAGGAGTTCGGCGGCTTCGGCGACGAGCCGAAGTTTCCGCAGCCCGAAGTGCTCGAGTTCTTGCTCTCGGAGTGGCGCGTTTCCGGTAATCAGCGCTACTACGCGATGGTGGCGCAGACGATGCGCGGCATGTCGCGGGGCGGCATGTACGACCACGTCGAGGGCGGTTTCTTTCGCTATTCCACCACGCGCGACTGGAGCGTCCCGCATTTTGAGAAGATGGCCGAAGACCACGCGGGGCTGCTGCGCGTCCTCGCTACTCTTTTGATCTTCGCGCCGACTGAGGATGCTCGCGCGACGCTGGTGTCGGCCACAAACTACGTTCGCACGGTTCTGCTCGATCCACAGACGGGGTTCTTCGGCGGCAGTCAGGATGCCGACGAAGCGTACTTCGCGCTACCGCTCGAAGAGCGCCGCCGCCTGATTGCCCCGTTCGTCGATCGCACCTCGTACACCAACTGGACCTGTGCGCTGGCGGGTGCGCTCTTTCACGTTGCGCGCGCACTCGACGACGATATGCTCCTCGCGCAAGCCGTTTCGACCCTCGATAACGTGGCGGAGCGCCTCGTCGACGCCGATGGCTTGCTCTATCACGTTCTGGCGCCGGGCGGCGAGCCCGAGGTGCGCGGGCTGCTCACCGATCACGTCGCCTACCTTCGCGCGCTGCTCGACGCGCACGAAGTAAGCGGTGAGGCACGCTTCGTGGACCGCGCGCGAGCGCTCGCGCAGACGACGATCCAGGCTTTCGCTGCGCCTGGCGGCGGTTTCTACGACCGGGTGGCCGGCAGCGAATCCTTCGGCAATCTCGCGTATCCCGATCGTCCGATCGTCGAGAACGGCCTGCTGGCGGACGCGCTCTTGCGATTAGATGCGCTCACGGGGGAGTCCGAGCACCGCGACCGCGTGGCGCAAACGCTGGCGATCTACGCCGGTACGGTCACAAATGCCGGTTCTTTTGCCGCGACGTTCGCGCGCGCTCTACGCCGGTATCTCGCGCCGGAAGTCGTCGTACGCATCGTCGGTGATGCGAAGGAGACCGACGGATTTCGAGAGGCCGCGTTGCGGCTACCCACGCCCTTTGTTTCGATTCGCACGTTGCCCTCGCAGGAAGCGGCGGCGCAGGCGTTGCGGACGGAGCCGCATCCTGCGGCCTACGTTTGCGTCGGAACGGTCTGCGGAGAACCGGTGAGGCGAGCCTCTGAGCTGCGCGCCGCCTACGACGCGCTCGCGCCGTGAGCCGCGGCACAGCGATGCTGCTGTCGCGCGGGGCGGTCCTCTGGCAGCGCTGGCTGCTGGCACTCTGCGCATTTGGCTTCGTAAGCCTGGCGCTTAACGTATGGAGCGAGACGCAAGACCAAGCTAGGCGCGGCTACTATACGGTGCCGTCGGGAACGGCATTCCTCGACCGCATCGGCCACGTTATCCCGGGCGGTCCGGCTGCCGACAGCGGCTTGCGGGACGGCGACTTAGTCGCGCTGCGCGCGCTCTCGCCGGCCGAGCGGATTCAATGGCGGACGGGAATGACGCCTCACGAGCGCATGAGCCTTTCCGTCATCCGCAACGGCGTAACGCATGACGTCGCGTATACCAGCGGAGGTCCGGCAAGGATTCGCTGGGACGTCTGGCTTTACGACGCCGGCGCGGTCTGGATGTTGCTCTTCGCGGCGCTGATCGCCTGGCGCCGGCCGCAGAGCGCTGAGGCACATATCCTCTGCCTCATTCTGACGCTCATGCCGATCGGAATATTCTGGCAGGACTGGCGCGGGCCGTGGCCGTTGGCGACGCTGACATCCCAAGTGCTGTTTAACTCTATCTACACTGGGGCAGTTGCGTTGCTCGCAGCCTACTGCATGCTCTTTGCTCGCCCGCCATCCCCGTTGCGCCGCGTGTTGGCATGCCTTTCATACGTCAGCGCGGTCGTAACCTGCGCGTGGTATGCGGTCAGCGGGGCAGGCCTCTGGTTCGGATTCGCGGACCCGTATTCGCCGGCATTCTATAACGTTCTGCCGCTAATGGCCTTCACCACGTGGCTCTTACCGCTGCTCTGCGTGCTCGCCACGATCCCTGCGACGAAAGGGCAGGAGCGCGGGCGTATCGTGTGGACGACGCTGACGCTGGGTTGGGTGTGGGTCTTCTCAGCACTCTCGTTTGTTGTGGAATCCGCGTGGCCCGACTTGAGCGGCGGCCCGTTTGGCAGCATCATCGCTCTTGTAAACAATTGCGTCAACTTTATGGTGCCGATCGGCATGACCTATGCGCTCTTCAACCGCCGAGTGTTGGACCTCGGTTTTGCACTCAATCGCGCCGTGATCTTCTCCGGTGTTTCGCTCGTCATCGTGGGTGCCTTCGTCCTGGGCGAGTGGCTGATCAGCGAATGGCTGCGCAACGCCAGTCACACGACCAATCTCGCCGTCACCGGCGCGCTGGCGCTTGGCCTGGGGCTCTCGATCCACGTCGTGCACAAGCGCATCGAGCACGTCGTCGATAACGTTTTCTTCCGCAAGCGACGCTCGGATGAAGATGCAATCCGCAGTTTTGCACGCGAGGCGCCATATATAACGGACGCCGGGACGCTGCTGGCGCGGACGGCCGAACTGCTTTCGCTTCGCGCGGACGCAGCGACGGTGGAGGTGCTGTTACACCGTGGCACGCGCTACGGTAACGTCAGCGAGAACGATCCGGCCATCGTCGCATTGCGCGCGCGACACGAGAGACTCGATCTGCATGCGGTCGAGACCGCAATCCAGGCCGACTTCGCCTATCCGATGGTCGCTCGGGGCCGGCTCGTGGGCGCCTTGGCACTGGGACCCAAGCG
>JABCZE010000230.1 GCA_013289785.1 Vulcanimicrobiota bacterium
CAGGGGGCGATACCGATCGGGCGGTGATCGACAATGTTCGCGCCATCCTTACAACGATCACGCCGTCGTTTACCGCGCGGGAACGCCGCCGCGTCAGGCCGTACGCGGCGCGGGTCCAGCGACGATTCGAACTCGAGCGACGACGATTTTGATTCAGGCGGCGGAGATTTCGGCGGGGCGGCACCCCCGGAAGCTGGCAGCCGCCGATCGTTTCAAATCAGCGTCTTAGTTTGGCCGCACGTGAACGGTTGCGGGTGTCTTTTGCGGGACGGCCAGGATACGGAGAATCGGGGCGTTGCGACCTGAAACGATCCGGCAGCCGGAGGCGGTTGCCTCGTAGCCGTTCGGATAGGCGACGGGCGGAACGATCACGTCGGTTTCGCGGTTGGTGACGGAAGAATCCGCCGGTACGAATGCAAGGTTGAATGCGCGCGAACTCGGATCGAAGCCGTAACCTTTCGGCGTTCCGGAGATTGCAGTCGGGTACGGTCGAGAGAGCGCGGTCAAAACCGCCTCGTTCACGTTTGCACCGCTGCGCGGCCGCGTGAGATCCTGTACGATTCCCTGGAGCGCGGAGTTCGTTACTTTTCCGGCGACGACGACGTTGAAAGGCGTTCGGTTTTCATACGTCCAGTAGAACCACGATAGCATATGTCGGTCCATGAGGTCGGCGATCGTGACGACCGGCTTGGCCGTCGTGGTCGCGCCGAACTCGGTCATCAGTAACGGGTTGCCGTAGGTTTCCGACTGGAGGAGTGCGTTGTCGATCGGGCGCGAGTAGTTCAGGGGAAAGTAATCGTGGTAGGCGAAACCGACGCGGTCTCCGGGCGGACTGATTTCGTGAGTCGCCACGCCGAAATCGAACGTCACAAACGGTTCATAAAAGACGAAATGGGTCGAGTCGACGGCGGCAATCGCCCGCGTGGCCTTCAAGGTGAACGTCGAGAGTGCGGTGCGGTCGAACTCGGCACAACCGCCGGGCGCAATGCATTGGAGGTGGTGCGAGCCCGGCGCGGGCTCGTTGATGAGTTCGTAGCCCAAAATGGCGGAGTTATGGCGGAAATAGTGTGCGACGTGGGCCCACGCGGCTGCGTACCGCTCCTGCAACCCGATGTCTCCGGGGCCGGCGCGATCCTTCCAAAGATTGTCGAACGCGGCCTGGAGCGCGGGCCAACGCAGGTAGGCCATCGGGAAGCCGACCGTCGTCGTAAGCGACAGCCCGTCTGTGACGGCGGACCAATTCGGCAGGCCTTCCCCCTTGAAGAGCGCAGCGAACATGTCTTGATGAAAATCCAACAACGACATGATGCCGTGCCGCTGCAGCATCGCAACGGTCTTGGCAATGCTATGCAGATAGGCGTCGTCGAATTTGCCGGGTTGCGGTTCCACGGCCGCGTAGATTACGCCGACCCGAACCGCATTCAAGCCCATGCGCTGCAGCATTGCCGCGTCCTCATCGCCGAAACCCAGCGACGCCAAGTCGTACGGCGGAAACTTGTTGATCATGTTGATACCATGAACGATCAATAGGCGCCCAGATGCATCCGTGAGAAACGTGCCGGTATGCCCGGCCGGCTGGATGATCGCGGCTTGCGCCGGCCGGAAAAGCAGCGCAGCTACGAGCGCCAGCGCCGCGGCGAATCGCGTCACTTAAAGGCCAACTCTCCTCGGTTACCATAATACCGAAGAACACGCTTCCCGCAGCAGCGCAGCACCACGGCAGCGCAGCCGCTCAGTGCGTAGATGCCGAGATTTAAGGCCCTCATCCTCAGACTACTTTAGGATGCTGAGGTTAAAATGCCTATCTCGTCGGTGGTTTTAATGAGACGAGCCACACTAGCACCATTTACCGTTACTGTCCACTGGCGCTGTTCTAACGCGCACGCGTTGTATACGTACGGAAGCTTCCGACCCATCGGTGTCGGGTGGTCTACGAATGTTTGCATAATTTTTACGAGGAACGGGCGCGGGAACTCGCGCGAGTTTTTTCGCCAAAGCACCCACGGACTCACGACTGTATACTCTTCGTCCATGCGATAATCAAGCAGGGTGCGCCGTTCGATCTCCCTCCCTCTTTCCGGAACGTTCAACGGGGGCCGCCCGTTCCCGGTCTCGGCGCGCGGCCCCGCGAATTGCGAAGCGGGGCAGACGGGCGTGGGCGTTACTTTGGAGCGGCGCTGATGGTCACGGCCGACAAAGCCTCCGGACTATGGAAGCCCTTCGCGATTGTCTTGATTGCTTTGCCGCCAGCCGGATAATTCCAGAATCCAACCGCGATGTCTTTGTAGCCCGAGCCAATTGAATACGGTATGATTATCGCGCCGTCGTAAATCCAGGAGAGTAACGGCATCATCGCCGCCTGCGTTAGCCGCGTCTTTCCCGCGATGGTCGCGCGTGAGCCGGAGACTTGCAGTCTGTAGATTGTGGCAACACCATATCCGCCGTCGTCTTCTACCGTAATATACTTTCCGTCCCATTGCACCTCACCGCCGACAATGTCTTGCCCAACGGAGATTTCTATAAAGTTCGCACTTCCTTTTGGAAGTTCGGCAAACTTAAATTTTGAATAAAGATAGCCATCGACGAACAAGTTGCCTTTATTGTCGTAGCCACATTGGCGTGGCACAAACGTCGAATTATAAAGCAACTCATAATGTCCCTTTGCCTTCTTGAAAACCATAACCCCAACGGTGCCTAGGACAGCGAGATTTCCGGTCGTCGGGTCGATGGAGCAGGCATACGCGTCTCCCGGGACCGATAGCTTTCTGTACGGCTTCGTGTCGCCATGCGCAAATACGCTAATGCTATCTTCGCCGGTGACAAAGACGTCCCCGTTTTTGTCGGAACAGTCGTCACTTCCATCGTATATTGTAGTTTGACCGACGAGACCGCCTTTCGGATACGTAAATATGTAGACGTGACCCGTCCCAACGACGTACAACAACGCCCCGCTTTGACTCGTGTCGCGACTAGCGGTAAGCGGCAGCCCGAAGGACGGTTGCGGCTCCACGCTCGTTGCCGCGTTCTGCGACCCACCGCATCCGGCTAGCATAGCAAGCGCGATGGCAAAGCCCGCGCACGTGAAAGTCTTCATCTCCTGTCTCCCTCTACCCGGAACGTTCGACCCGAGCGGCGTCTTCCCGGTCCGGGACCTGTTGGTGCGGTGCAGTCCGGCGGCTCTTAGGAGTTGTCGCCGCCGCGTTAAGGTAAAGCCACTTCCGCCGCGATAAGGCGGACCCACCACCGAGCCGGGCCGGTTGCCTTGGAAGCGAGACGAGCCCCTCCCGAATACGGGCTGACGTTGTATCGCATCGCCCGAGGGAGGAGCTCGCCATCACTTGTTCGGAGCCTTTTAATTGAAAGGAATCATTCTGAGCATCTGTGAACTGAACGGACCCCGTACTACATCGATAGGAGCGATAGTATGCATTCGAAAACAAGCATTAAACGCGATCGATTTCTTGTGACGAGCGCGGCAGCGATCGGTGCCGCCGCGGCGAACTACTCCTTTGCGTCCGCGCAAACGGAAGTGGCAGCGACGACGAGCGGCGCGGGCAAGCCGAGCATAGTTTTCTGTCATGGCCTTTGGGCCGACGGCTCGTGCTTTACCAAAGTGATGGGGCCGTTGCAAGCGCAAGGCTACGATTGCATTGCCGCGCAGTACCCGCTCAACACACCCGAAAACGACGTCACTTTTGCCAAGTGGGCGATGGACGTGGTGAAGGCCCCTATCGTGCTTGTTGGACATTCATATGGCGGCACGGTGATCACGGCCGCCGGAACCGACCCGCGCGTGAAAGCCCTCGTTTATATCAACGCCCTCGCTCCCG
>JABCZE010000231.1 GCA_013289785.1 Vulcanimicrobiota bacterium
AGCACGCCCGGCCAGAGCAACGTGACGACCGACGTGGAGACCAAGATCGGTTACGATATGAGCCGCACCGTTCCCACGTCCGTTGCGGAGTACGTGACCCAGCGTCAGGATCGCGGTGTCTCCGGAATGGGGACCACGGTCTATCAAACGACACTTCAGCTGGTTTCCGACACGATGGCGAAGACATAGCGCAGTACGGGTACCGCTGCGAGGATTGCCAGGCTGCGATCTTTCCCACGACGACGCGTAGCGAGCTGCGCTGGCTCCAGGATCGGCTGCACGTCGTTCGCGAGGTCGCGAAACACTCAGGGGGCGGCCTCGACACCTGGATGATGGACGGACTGGGCTTTCTACACGAGCATCAAGGGCACAGTGTCGTTCTCGTCTCTCGCCGTTAGGAAGCGCTAAATTTGCGCCGGTAGAAACAAAAATGATGCCGAGGTGAAGGCATCATTTTTGCATGGTTCCACGCTTGTCATCCTGAGCGTAGTCGAAGGGCTTGTCATCTGAGCACTTCGGCTGCGCTCAGCACAGGCTTCGTCGAAGGGCGCCCTTACCGCGCCACTTCGTCATCTATAGAAGGGGCCTACTTGTCATCCTGAGCCTGTCGAAGGACTACTTGTCATCAGGTATCCGGAGACGTTCGCCGGGCTGCAATGCGCCCGACTGAAGGTGGTTCGTATCGGTGATCCGGTCGACGATCTCTTGGACGTCGGCACTCGGACCGGCATGGGCGGCAGCGAGTCCCCACAATGTGTCGCCCGGCTGGACGATTACGGTAGAGTACCGCTGCGCCGTCGCTGCGTAGAGACGGACGCTCGAGAGCATAGGAAGGGCTACCATGACCCCCAGGGCCGCCAGCGCGATTGCCGGCATGAGCGTGAACCTTTTGCGCCTACCCACCGTGTTCTCTCCTATATGTAGTGCCAAACGCCTGTTCGTCCACTACATTTTAGCACGTGGCCGCCTTGCGTTGTCAAGCGATTACGAACGTATGTTTGCCATCATTCATAATTTATGATAGGGTTGTACCGGTCATCTGTGCCATACGCTTGGCATTTTGCCAATGGGAGGAGCGATGCGCAAAGCGGCGTTGGAGAAGCCGGCGACGGAGCGCCAGCGGAGCATCCTGGATGTCATACGGGCCTTTACCACCGAGCGGGGCTACCCCCCGTCGGTGCGTGAGATCGGCGAACGCGTCGGCCTTTCGTCCTCATCCACCATCCACGCACATCTCAAGGCTCTCGAGCGCCGAGGCCTAATTTCCCGCGATCCGACCAAACCCCGTGCGATGCGCTCGGGCGCCTCGTTCCAGGGACACGATGCGGTCGTCATGCCGATCCTGGGACGCGTTGCGGCCGGGGTGCCCATCACGGCGCAGGAAGATGTCGAAGGCGAGTTGTTGCTCTCGGCCGACTTCGTGCCGCGCGCATCCGACGCGTTTATGCTGCGCGTCGCAGGCGATTCGATGGTTGACGCCGCGATTCTCGACGGCGACCTCATCCTCGTTCGTCCCCAGCGAAATGCTGAAAATGGCGAGATCGTCGTTGCAATGCTCGACGGCGAGGCCACCGTCAAGCGCTTCTATCGTGAGGTCGGGCGCGTCCGCCTGCAGCCGGAGAATCGCGCGATGGCGCCAATCTACGCGAGCGATGTCGAGATCGTCGGTCGCGTCGAAGCCGTGGTTCGGCGCTTGTAACAAAGCACCGATTTTGCTCCCGCCGCCCTCGAGGCGACGTTGGCGGGGTTAAATTGGGCTTTTACTGCATTCGAGCGTCGTGCCGTGCCGGTAATGCGCCGGCTCGGCGAGCTGCCGTTTATTGCGTCGCTGCGCGATGCGCTGCCGTGGAGCTTCATAGGCCTGGCGGCAGCCTTTCTCGGTATCGTGATCTCCGAACTTGCCGGCGGAACCTTCCAAGGGCAAACGTTGGGCTTGCGCGTAGCGTCGGCGCTTCTGCCTGCGTTCGGCGTGATGGCTGCGGCGCTGGCCGTTATACTGCCGCTCCGGCTGGCACGCGCGACGCATTATAGCGCCGCGCCCTTGCTGCTGGGCAGCGTGGGTGGTTTTGCGCTAGCGCTGCCGCAGCCGTTTGGGCCGGATCCGATTGCCTATCTCCGCCTGGTCGGCGCCACCGGGCTTTTCGTCGCAATGCTGGCATGCGGCGTAACCGCGGCCTGGATAACGCTCGTGCGGCGGCGCGTTGCGCCCGCGCTATCGGATTGGCTTGGCGCGCTCTTAGCCGTCGGGACGTTTGGCGTGCTGATTGCCCTGCACGTCTCTTTGCCGGCCGCCATTGCTTCAGCCATGCATCCGATCGCGCAGCTTGGCGACACGTATCTCGCGCTCGTCGTCATCGTTCTGGTGGAAACGCTGCTTTGGACGGCGGGCGTGCACGGGCCGGCGGTCTTGGCCGCAATCGTTACGCCGGTCTACCTTACGATGCAGATGCAGAACACGCACGCCTTTACCGTGCACGCGCCGCTCCCGTACATCGTCGTGGTTTCGCTCTTTCTGTTCGTCTTTCCGGGGGGCGCCGGGGCGACGTTACCGCTGGCGGGATTGCTCGCGATCTCGCGCGTGCCACGTCTTCGCGCCGTGGGCCGCGCCACGTTCGTGCCGTCGCTCTTCAATCTCAACGAGCCGCTGCTCTTTGCCGCCCCGGTGGTCTTCAATCCGCATCTGATTCTGCCGTTCGTCGGCGTGCCGGTCGTGCTCGCAACCGTCACGTACGCCGCGGTCGCAACCGGCCTCGTCGCGCGCGCCGCATTCTACGTCCCTTCGTCGGTTCCGACGTTCATCTCGACCTACGTCGCCACGCAGGATCTACGCGCCGTGGGGCTCGCGGCCCTGAACATCGTATTGGCGACGGTGATGTACTATCCGTTCGTGCGAGCCTACGAGCGCCATCTTTCGACAGGCTCAAGACAAGTTGTTTCGACAAGCTCGACCGAAGTTGTTTTGGAGAGCAAATGATCGCCGAGCTTTGCGAGCGGTATGGCATATCCGGGCGCGTTCGGGAGGCGGCGCTCGACGCGGAACGCCAAACCGCAGCGCTGACCTACGATGCGCAGCAATGCGTGCAACGCAAAGTCCTCGGCGCCTTTCTCGACGAGGGAATTGACGAGAGCGATCTTGCCGGAACGACCGGGTATGGCTACGACGATGCCGCCCGCGCGCGCTACGAGTCGCTGCTCGCGCGCGTTCTTGGGGCCGAGAGCGCCATCGCCCGGCTCTCGATCGTCAGCGGCACGCATGCAATCGTCGCCGCTCTGGCGGCCTGCACGCCGCGGGGTACGATGCTGCTCTCGATCTCCGGGCGGCCGTACGACACCCTTCGTAACGCAATCTGCGACGCGCCGCATTGCCTTGCCGGCGAGGGCATCGAGTACCGCGAGGTCGCCTTGAGCGCCGATGGCGCGATCGATCTGCCGGCGGTAGAAAAAGAACTCCGCGCACGCGCGAAGGCGACCGTCTTCATTCAGCGTTCGCGGGGCTACGCCCCACGGCGTTCGCTTTCCGTCCAAGAGTGTGAGGCCGCCTATGCAACGGTCAAAAGCCTGGCCCCGGATGCGCTCGTACTGGTCGACAACTGCTACGGCGAACTCGTCGAAGAGCGCGAGCCGGCGCAGGCCGGCGCCGATTTGATCATGGGATCGCTCATCAAGAATCTCGGCGGGTCGATCGCTCCGGCGGGCGCCTACGTCGCGGGGGCCGGCGAGCTGGTCGAGCGCGTCGCGGCGCGCCTCTACGCCCCCGGCTTGGGCGCCGCGCTCGGACCGAGCCTAGGCTTCGGCCGCGCCTTCATGCAAGGTCTGTTTCTCGCAC
>JABCZE010000232.1 GCA_013289785.1 Vulcanimicrobiota bacterium
GGACTCGCTGGAGCGGCGATGATGTACTGATGCGAGACGAAGCTGCTGGCATCGAGGTTCGACGCATACATCTCGTCGGCCAAGACGTAGTTCTTACCCAAGTAAAAGTACGGCTTAGTTTCGGAGTGCGGCACGTAGCTGTACGGCGGGTCGGCGTTGGGGCAGGCTGGGTAGCCGAACTTTCCGCAGTACCAGAACTCGCCGTCGAAGCCGTTCATCCGGCAATTCGTTCCGGGATAACCTCCGTTGCCGTTGCACGCCGCGAGAAACCCATTCAAGTCGTGTTCGATATCCCACGTGATTTCGAGGCCGACCGGCTGCAAGGCGATCTTATCGCCCTTGGTGTTGTAGCCGTACGTCGCCGTTCGGGCGCCGGGAAATCCGTAGAACAGGTTGTTGAAGCTGCGGTTCTCTTGGACGATGATGACGATGTGCTGGATTTTGTTGGCGCGCGCGACGCTCGCGGCGCCCGCAGGAACCGACGAGACCCCGCCGCCGTTGCAAGCGGAGAAGAGCAGCGCGACGGCTGCTGCCGGTAAGAGGGATTTACTCGGCATCGGGAATCCGATAATCGGGAGGCTGATGCATGAAGTAGTCGATCCCGTGCTCCGATGGAACGGCCTCGAACTTTCTCGGAGGCGCCGTGAAATCGAAGGCGTCGGCCTCCGGCGAGGTCGCGCGCGTGTCGCTGGGCGCCAGCCTTGCCAGCCCGAAGGTGTCCTCAACGAACTTCAGGATGCTGCCGTGTTCGTAATGGACGTGCGAAACGTGGCCTTCCTTCGCGTACGCCGAAACGACCAGCATCGGAATGCGTATCCCAAGGCCGTCATAGTCAAGCATTTTCGGAGGAGCCGGATCGTACCAGCCGCCGTAATCGTCCCAAAAGATGAAAATCGCCGTGGAGTTCCAGTACTTCGACTCCCCGATCGCATTGACGAGCGAGGCAACCCACGACGGGCCGGTCTTGCTGCGGCAGCCCGCGTGATCGGAGTTTTCGCAGGTCGGCGTGACCCACGTCAGGTCGCGAAGCTTCCCTTGCTTGACGTCGGAAAAGAAATGGGTTTGCGGCGCGAAGACGTCCTTCTTCCAATCGGGACCCTCGTAGATGTGCTTGATCGCCTGATACGCACTCCAGAAGCCGCCCTGGTTGACGATCTTCGAAGTGTAATACGCCCACGACAGGCCGGCGGCGTCCATCTCGTCGCCCAGCGTCGGGCTGTCGAAGCACGCGAGGACCGGGTTGCCGACCTGGCGAGTGAACGAGACCGTAGCGATATCGTCGGCGTAGCCGCCCCCACACCCCCAATAAGTGTAGGGGTAGTTAACGGCAAAATTCCCCTGGCCGGCGATGATGTACTGATGCGAGATAAAGCTGCTGGCATCGAAGTTCGAGGCGTACATCTCGTCGGCCAAAACGTACTTTCTGGCCAAATAGAAGTACGGCTTGGTGTCGGAGTGCGGCACGTAGCTGTAAGGCGGATTGGAGTTTGGGCAGGGCGGCTGGCTTTGGTGGCCACAGTACCAGTGCTCGTTGTTGAAGCCGTTCATCCGGCAGTCGGTCCCGGGATAGGCGCCCGCGCCGTTGCATGCCGAGAAGAACGAATACGAGCTGTGATCGAGGTCCCATTTCGTATCCAAGCCGACCGGCAAAAGCACGATCTTCTTCCCCTTGGAGTTGTAGCCGTATGTCACGGTACGCGCGCCGGGAAACCCGTAGAAGAGATCGTTGAAGCTGCGGTTCTCCTGCACGATGATGACGATATGGCGGATCTTGCCGGTCGAGGCGCCCGCCGGGCTTCCAACGACCGGCGCGGCTCCCCGCGGGAGCGACGAAAACCCGCCGCTACCGCTGCAGGCCGCGAGCAACAGCGCGGCGGCCGCAACCGGCCGCCACGCGTGTTGGAGAACGATGCGACGCAGAACCGTGGTCTTTACTCGGCGTCCGGGATGCGATGGTCGGGCGGCTGATGCATGAAGTAGTTGATGCCGTGCTCCGCCGGGACCGTCTTGAACTTTCTCGGCGGCTTATTGAAGTCGAAAGCGTCGTCGGGAGCGGTCGCGCGCGTATCGCTGGCCGCCAGCGGTGGAAGGCCGAAGGTCTCCTCGGCAAACTTCAAAATGCTGCCGTGCTCGTATTGCGTGTGCGAGACGTACCCGTCCTTGGCATACGCCGAGACGATCAGCATCGGAATGCGCATCCCGAGGCCGTCGTAGTCCAGCATCTTCGGCGCAACGGGATCGTACCAGCCGCCGTAGTCGTCCCACATGATGAAGATCGCCGTGTTGTCCCAATACTGCGAGTTGCCGATCGCGTTGACCAGCGAGGCGACCCACGACGGACCGGTCTTGGCGCCGCAGCCGGCATGGTCGGAGTTTTCACACGTCGGCGTAATCCAAGTCAGATCGCGGAGATTGCCGTTGGAAACGTCGGTGAAAAACTTGGTCTGAGGCGAAATGATGTCCTTGGACCAGTCGCCGCCTTCGTAGATGTGTTTGATATTTTGATACGCGCTCCAGATGCCGCCATCGCCATAGTAGGTAGACGCGTAAAAGGCCCATGACAGACCCGCGGTGTCCATCTCGTCGCCCAGCGTCTGGTTGTCGAAACACATCGGGATGGTATTACCGTACTGGCGTTCCTGCGTAATCGTGTAAATGTAGTCGCCGCTGCCGGTGCCCGCACAGCCCCACCAGCCCGCAGGATAGTTGACGGCCGAACTCGCTTGACCGGCGATGATGTACTGATGGGAGATAAAGCTGCTGGCATCGAGGTTCGAAGCGAACATCTCGTCGGCCAACACGTAGTGCTTGCCCAGATAAAAGTACGGCTTGGTTTCGCTGCGCGGCACGTAGCTGTACGGCGCGTTGCTGCACGATCTGCATCCCCAGGACTCATTGTCGAAGCCGTTCATCTGGCAGTTCGTTCCGGGGTAGCTGCCCGTGCCGTTGCAGGCCGCCA
Organism: Vulcanimicrobiota bacterium; assembly: GCA_013289785.1. Taxonomy (GTDB): domain Bacteria; phylum Vulcanimicrobiota; class Vulcanimicrobiia; order Vulcanimicrobiales; family Vulcanimicrobiaceae; genus Cybelea. The sequence goes on from JABCZE010000232.1 coordinate 2,960, forward strand.
GGAACCCGCCCAACTGGTGCTCGATATCCCAAGAGGTCTCCAGCCCGATCGGTCCCAGCGTGATCTTCTGCCCGCTGGTGTTGTATCCATACTTAACGGTTTTGGCCTTAGGGAATCCGTAGAACAGATTGTTGAAGCTGCGGTTCTCTTGAACGATGATAACGACGTGTTGGATCTTGCCGCTGGAGCTATGACGATGAAAGCGTCCGACGAAGTTTTGGGCGTTTAGCGGCACCGGGGAGACTCCGCCGTTGCCGTTACAAGCCGAAAATAATAGCGCGAAGAAGGCGACCGATAATATCCGGATCGCCGTTGGTAGACCCCGCATCCGCGTACTCCTTAACGTAGCCTGTGATTAAGGGGCGATTACGACGCGGTGCGACGAAACTCCCCGGGCTTTAGTTACTTATGACGATGACGTGCGTCAACTTTTTAAGAGCGGACCGGGAAAAAGCATCCGGACGCGCGTGCCATGCGACGTTTCGATTTGTATCTGCTGAGCGATCGCACGAATGATGCGCAAGCCGAAGCCGCGACCCGGCAACGGCGAGCGCTCGATGAAGCAGCCGCCATCGGAGACCTCGAGGCTCAGCTCGCCACGCTCGAAACGAGCGAGCAGCTCGACCTCCCGGCGCGGATGCTTCGTCTCTTGCGCGTACGCGTGCTCGGCAGCATTGGCCAGGGCCTCGCCGGCAGCCGTCGTGATGTCGTCGAGCGCCTCGCCGTCAAAGGCGAGCGCTTCTAAGAACGTCCGTAACGCGCGCCGTATCGGCGCGACCGAACGCGTCTGCGCGGGACGAGAGAGACGCAACTCCGAGGCGCCCATCAGGTACCGCCGCATTCCGAGAGATACTGCAGCGCCT
>JABCZE010000233.1 GCA_013289785.1 Vulcanimicrobiota bacterium
TCTAAAGTCGTTCCCGCGTCGCCTTGTCTCGAACAGCTCCGGGATCGGGGAACCTTTCCTATTGTAATGCGTTCACATCAAAAACACGCCAAATGGCGCCCCTTCCCTACGTCAGGGCCGTGTGAGTCATGGATGTTGGAGAAACGGCGATTCCGACACTTTGATGGAATTGGGGCTACCTGCAGCCGATAAACTTTAATTAGGAGACACTCGCTGAACCCTTTGAGGATCGGCTGTCAGGCTACGTTTTGGAGAGGGGGATATGGTCATGTGTAAAGCAATTTGGCGGCGTACGTCACGCCTGTGTGCATTGACGGTCGCAATCGCGCTTTGCTGGCCCCACGCCGCGCCGGCGCAGGTTTCCTCAATCGATGAGCGCACGCCGGTAGTACCCGCCGCGCCGTCAGCTACGACCCCTCATAGCGTTCTGGTGCCCGGCGGAACAACTGTCGTTGTTTCTCTGGCCGAGCCTGTCTCGTCCGCTACGGCCACTGTCAACGATCAAGTCGCAGTTGTAGTGAAAAAGCCGGTCCTCGTGAACGGTTGGATCGTCGTTCCGGCTGGTTCGAACGGGCATGCCACGGTCACCGCAGCGGAACACGCCGCCAGTAACGGAAGCGGAGGTAAACTGTCCATGAGCGTGGATTGGGTGTACAGCGCAGACGGTGGCATGGTTCAACTTTCCACGACGAATCACGCGAGCGAGAGCGGTGACTCGAAGGGGGCGGCAAGTACCGCTACCCTTTTGTCTTGGGTGTTCCTGGGACCGGTGGGCTTCTTCGCTCACAACTTTGTTCGCGGTCGGGAAGTTACCATTGGAACCGATCGAACATTTACTGTCTTTGTCGACCATGCCGTTCACGTACGAGCGACGCAGCAAGTCGCTAAAAGCCAGACCTTCGATCAGTAACGTCGTCGACGCACGCATGCACCGCACGATCAGCGACGACGGTTCGCCGGCCAAGTAACCTAGCGGAACCCCGCGGGTTCGGCTTGGTCGGCTTATAACGGTGTGAAGAGCGCATCCTTGGCGATGTACGGCACATACCGGAAATCGCGAATGGACGAGATGTGGCCCGCGCTGACCTCGAGCACGATGAAGTACGCGGGCTTCTCGCTGGATGCCCGATCAAACATCGCAATGACCGGAACGCCATCAACGAAACCGGCTTGCGCTCGGAGGTCTTGCGTCTTCGTGTATGCCGCATAGCGATCGTAGTAGCCCGCATCCACCGCGCGCGGATGTTGCACGCGCGACACGACTTCGAGGCGTGACTCCGCGGCCAGCAGAGCGCGCAGCCCATCCCAGTCGTGGGCGTTGAAGAGATCGACGTATCGGTGCAGCGTCACGAGCGTCTCTCCGGCGACGGGTCGCGCCGAATCCGCTAACCGCGCGCGTGGCGCTCGAGCGATATTTGCACGCGCCCTCGACAAAGCCGCCTTCACGGCGCCGGTGGTCGTCCCCATCGTGTCCGCCGTTTCCTCGATGCTCTGTCCGAGCACGTCCTTGAGGATGGCAGCGCTGCGCTGCACCGGCGGAAGTTCGGTGAAGATGGTAAGCGCCGCTTCCACCAACTCCGGATCGACGCCGGCTTCCTCAAGCTCTGCGCGCTCCGGCACGTCGGCAACGGGCTCCACGTGCTGTCGTTCGTATCGTTTTAAAAAGTCCATAGCGGTGTTATGCGCGATCCGGAACAGCCAGGGTTTCAAGTTGGGCGGCTGCACCATCTGACCCAGAGCGTAATACGCTTTTGCTAACGTCTCTTGGACGACGTCCTCCCCGTCGAAAACCGAGCCGGTCATGCGCGCGCAATACCGATGAAGCTCCGGCCGCACTTCGTCGACCAACTCCATGAATTGATCGCGTGCTTCTTGCATCGCCGGTAGCAGCACGCGCGCTTGATCGTCCATCCTTACTCCAACGCTTCGACGCCTTCACCGGTCACCGCGATCGCCGTCACGCCGTCCGCGATCTCTCCGCGCAAACTGCTTACGATCGCCGCGCCGACTTTGCCGGCGTCAAGCGACACCTTCCAGCGACGCTCGAGAAACTCCGCTGCTGTGAGGCCTTGCGTCGCTCCGTAATTCGTGGCTGCAGTCATCCCGATCTCCGTGTCCACGATGAGCTGACGCGGCACGATGGCAAGAAAGTGGATACCGAACTTCTTTGCGTCGGAAACTTCCTGCGCGTATTGCGTCATCAGCCATTGCATGCGCTTTGCACCGGCATAGCCGCCCGAGAGCGGCGAGCCGGCGATCGCGGCGCCGCTCGAAACGACCGCAACCGTGCTGCCCGCGCGCAGCGGAAGTGCGAGCGCGGCTTTGAGCAAGTGAAATGCCGCTTTCGTATCGGCGTTCCAGGGCGATGAGAAGTCCTCCCAACTGAAGTCGTCGAGCGTCCCCATGGGCGGGCGAACGCCGGCAGCGAGCACCACGACCCGCGGGTCGAACTCGCGAAGCAAGCGTTCCGCGGTCGTCGCGTCGGTCGCATCGGCTTGGACCGTTCGCACGGCGCCGTCGAACCGAGACGACAATGCGCTGAGTCCCTCGCGTCCGCGCGCAATTGCGACCACCGAGGCTCCCTCGGAAACCAAATGTGTCACCGTTGCGAGGCCTATGCCGGAGCTCGCGCCGATGACAACGGCGCACGTATCTTGCAGCGGATTCATCGCAGTGCTCTGGTAAGAATCGCGAGAGTCGCGGCGACCCAAATCGCCGTCCCGGTTCCGGCCCCGCTCACCAATGGCAGCAAAGTCTCTTCCACTGGCAGTCCCATAATATGCGCGAGAAGGATCATTCTGGAACCTCCTGCGCGGCCTCCACGACGTCGTTCCACCGGCTGTCCTCCGCGGCGCCGTACGAGTCATGCCAGTTCCACCACTTATAAGGCTCGCTCTGCGGGTAGCCTGCCGGTGAATCTTCCCAGGTCTCTTGGCGCCCGAGCGGCGTGATGTCGAGGTAGCTCCACGTACTTCCAAGCGCCTCGTCACCGCGGTTGTTGATGAAGTACGTGCGGTACACGTCGTTGCCGTCGCGGAAGAAGACGTTGGTGCCGTGCCATTCGTCAACGCCGAAGTCGGCGTCGAAACCGTCGGTCATCGTGTACCACGGCATCTCCCAACCCATCCGCGCCTTGACGCGCGCGATGTCGGCCTGCGGCGCTCGCGAGACGTAGGCGAGCGTGGTATCGCGGGCGTTCAAATGCGCGAGGTGAGCGACTTGATCGGCGCCGAACGAGCAGCCGCGACAGGCATGCTCGGGCCACCCGAACACGCCGGGCTCGAAAAACGCGCGATAGACGATTAACTGGCGCCGCCCCTCAAACAAGTCGAGCAGGCTGACCTTACCCTTAGCAGAGTCGAACGTGTAGTCTTTCTCGACGCTCATCCACGGCATGCGGCGACGCTCGGCGGCGAGCGCGTCACGAGCTCGGGTCGCGGCCTTTTCTTTTATCAGCAGCTGCTGGCGGGCTCTTTCCCACTCCTGCGGCGACACTATGGGAGGCGTGTTCATCGTGCGGTCGGTCATTTTTAAGTTCCCCTTCAAAAGCTTGGTACTGTCATGAAGACGACCGAAGGCACCCAAAAGATACGGCTACCGGTCTTCGACGCCCAATAGTTCGCTCAAGAAGCGAGCTAGCAGCGCTCCTTCCCACTGCAGGCGCGGTGCTAGCCACGCGCGTTGCGCCGGGCAGGTGATCTCGCCAAGTTCGAGCACCAAACTGCCGTGCTTCGCTTGCACCTGCGAATACGCATAATACGCGCGCAAGCCGTGCGTGAAGTTGTCCGGCTGGAAACCAAACGGCCAATAC
>JABCZE010000234.1 GCA_013289785.1 Vulcanimicrobiota bacterium
CCTTCGCCGACGTGGCCGGGGTCGACGAGGCTAAGGAGGAGTTGGCGGAGATCGTCGACTTCCTCAAATATCCGAAGAAATATCAGTCGCTGGGCGCGCGGATTCCCAAAGGCGTCTTGCTGCTCGGGCCGCCGGGAACCGGGAAGACGCTGCTGGCGCGGGCGATTGCGGGAGAGGCGGGCGTGCCGTTTCTTTCGATATCGGGCTCCGACTTCGTGGAAATGTTTGTCGGCGTCGGCGCGTCTCGCGTGCGCGATCTCTTCGATCAGGCAAAGAAGTCGGCACCGTGCATCGTCTTTATCGACGAGATCGACGCGGTCGGGCGGCAACGCGGCGCGGGTTTGGGCGGTGGCCACGACGAGCGCGAGCAAACGCTCAATCAACTCTTGGTCGAGATGGACGGATTCGATCAAAACACCGGCGTCATTCTCATCGCCGCCACGAACCGGGCCGACGTCCTCGATCCGGCGCTCTTGCGCCCGGGACGCTTCGACCGCCAAATCGTCGTCGGTCGCGCCGACTTTAAAGGCAGAGAAAAGATTCTCGAAGTTCACGCCCGCAACAAACCGCTGGGCCGCGAAGTCTCGCTCGAAACCCTTGCCAAACGCACGCCGGGCTTCTCCGGCGCCGACCTCGAGAACTTGCTCAACGAGGCGGCGCTGCTGGCAGCGCGGCGGGACAAGAACGTCATCGAGATGATCGATTGCGATGAAGCGATCGATCGCGTGATGGTGGGGCCGGAGCGCAAGTCGGTCGTCATGTCGCAAAAGAGTAAGAACATCGCGGCTTACCACGAATCCGGGCACGCCATCGTCGGCGGAATGCTCGACAAATCGGATCCGATCCACAAGGTGACGATCATCCCGCGCGGCATGGCGCTTGGCTTGACGTGGTCGCTTCCGGAGGACGACCGGTATCAAGTTACCCGCGAAGAATTGATCGCGCAGATCACGATGGCTTTAGGTGGACGGCTCGCCGAAGAGATCGAGTTTGGCGACGTAACCACGGGCGCAAGCAACGACTTCGAAAAGGCGACCGAACTGGCGCGGCGGATGGTCACGCAATACGGAATGAGCGAACTGGGCCCGATCCAATACGGGCGCGGGGCGCATCAAGTTTTCCTCGGGCGCGACATCGGCGAAGAGCGCAACTATTCCGAGGAAGTTGCCAGCAAGATCGATTCCGAGGTGCGCAAGATCATCGAGTCGGCTTACGGCAACGGCAAACGCATCCTGACCGAAAATTGGAGTAAGGTCCAGCGCATGGTTGCGTCGTTGTTGGAGTACGAAACGGTCGAAGCCGAGGAAGTCAGGGCGATTCTCGACGAGCGCCCGTACGATCGCGTGCGCAACACGGAAGTGGCTGCCGCTCCCGATGGTCAGAGCGAACGCCCGGCCACCGACGAGGCCAAGCGGGCCGAGAAACCGACGCGTTTTCCGCCGAAGATTTCTCCGGAACCCGCGTGAGCGTGCGCGCGCTTCTGTTCTCTGCGGCGCTGGTTGCCGCGTGGTCTCTTCCTGCGGGAAATGCCATGGCCGAGTCCGCGTTGCAGCAAAGCGGCGCACTGCCGCACGGCGGCACCTACGTTATCGACCCGGATACCACGGTTGCCTCAGCGGCGATCGCGCTTTGGTTTCGCGCGCCGGGAGCGGGCTACGACGACTCGACACCCGGCATCGCCGAGCTGGCGGCGACCGCTGCGGCCGTCGCGCCGCTGGCCAGCGGGAAGTCACTTTTCGCGCTCGTTCATAGCGTCGGCGGCGAGCTGAACGTCGAAGTCTATCCGGATATCGTCGGCATTGCGACCGTCGTCCCGGCATCGGCGTCGCGTCGCGTCGTCGCGGCGATCACGGCGGCCTATTACGCTCCGTCGGTCGACGACGTCGCGGTGAAAACCGCGCGCGCAAACGCCGCCGTGCTTGGCGTGCAGCAGCGCTACGAAGCCGACGCGACGCTGCACGACCTTCTGTTCAAGCAGATCTTCGCAAGCGGTCCCGCGCATTATTCGCCGCTGCCGGTCTCCGTCGCCGAGATTACCAGCATTTCCACCGCTCAGATCGGCGCTTTTGCCAAACGAGCCTTTCGCTCCGAAAACTCGTTCCTTGCGCTGAGCGGAAACGTCGACGCTTCAAGCCTAACGGCGGTTACCGACGGCGGCGGTCCCGGACGCATGGATCCGCCGTACGACTCGACGGTGGCCCCGTCTCCCGCTTCGACAACGACCTCGGCGCTTATCGGCGGGATTGGATTGGCGTGGATCGGCCCTCCGATTACCGACGAGAAGGCCTCGACGGCGCTGGATTTCATCGCCGATTATCTATTTCGGGAAGAGACGGGCGTCGTAACCAGGCAGCTGGACCAGAGCGCAAGCGATGCCGCGGTCGTCGGACAGTTCATCACGTTGCACGATCCGGGCGTGATGGTGGTAACGATCGGAGGCGATCACGCCGGCGAGGTCCGCGATCGCGTGCTCGGCGCGCTCTCGGCGATGCGGACGCCGATGGATGCGCAAACCTTCAACGCAGCTCGGGAAGCGTTTCTCTACCACGTCGCTTCGGATACGCAGACGCCGCAGGAGCGGGCCGATAATCTGGGCTGGTACGATGTCGAAGGCGACCCGGGGTACGCTCCCGGAATCGCTGACGGAACCTACGGCCGCTCGGTGCGCTCGCTCGATCCGGCCTACGTGGCCGACGTCGTAAAACACTATTTGGCAACGCCGGTCGTCGTCAACATGCAAGCGAAGGAGTCGTCGCAGTGAATCTCGCGCGTCGCGCCGCCGCGGCCTTAACCGTTGCGTTGCTGCCGGTAACCCTGCTCGGCGCCGCCCCGGTGGTTCTGCCGCCGAGCACGGACACGGTCGCCGGCACAACGGTACTCCAACAGATCGATTCGGCTGCCTCGCTCGCCGGGATTACGCTGGTCGTGCGCGCCGGTCTCGATCGCCAGACGATGAAGCAGAACGGTTTGGCGGCACTCGTCGCAGAGACGATCGTGAAGACACCCGTTGGTACGCCGCCGATGCCGCTCGAAGACGCGGTTGCCGCGCGCGGCGGCTCCGTTCGCTTCACGGTTGATCCGGGAGACGTTCGTTTTTACGTCGAGGCGCTTGCCGCCGACGCACCCGCGGTCCTCGAACTGTTGCGTGCCGCGATAGCGGCGCCGGATTTCTCTCCCGCGACCGTACGCGCGGCACGCGCCGCACTCACGCAAGAGATTGCCGCCAGCCAACAAGTCGCGCTGCAAGTCGGCTTGGACATGCTCAATGCGGCATCGTCCGTGCAGGCTAACGCGGGACTGCCCGAACTCGGCACGCCCGCCTCGCTCGCAGATCTGTTTCCCGCCGATGCCGCGGCGTTTTATCGCGCGTACTATCGTCGCGGCGGTGTGCTGGTTAGCGCCGCCGGCCAGCTCGGCGGGCTCTCGACCACCACGCTATCCGATCTCGCCGGTGCGCTTCCGCTCGGAACGACGTCGCCCGTTACCGTGCACGTGGCCGCTCTGCGAGGAACGACGCGCGAAATCGTCGCGCATCGCGATATTTCGTCGCCGTGGCTGATCGCCCAATATCCGGCTCCCATGGTCGACAATCGAGATTTCGGCCCGATGCTGGTTCTCGCAGCGTTTCTCCGCCGGACGATCTCGGACATCGCGCAGGTTCCCGGAGTCGTCTCGCCGACCTTTGCGTCGCGTTCCGTGGGCGCCGTGTACGTCTACGATCGCGTTCCCTCCAGCCTGGTTATTTACGTCAATGGCGGCCTGATCGGCAATCCGAGCCGGACGTTTGCGACGGCCCTCTCGGTCG
>JABCZE010000235.1 GCA_013289785.1 Vulcanimicrobiota bacterium
TTCGTTCGCCGTGCTGGAACCGGCCGCCGACGGATTCCGCAACTATCTGGGCAACGGGCACTCGCGTTCGCCCGAGCAGCGGCTGATCGATCGCGCGCAACTGCTCACGCTGACCGCTCCGCAAATGACCGCCCTAACCGGTGGCCTCCGCGTCCTCGGCGCGAACGCCGGCGGATCTAAGCACGGCGTCTTTACGAAGCGCCCGGGCACCTTGACCAACGATTTCTTCGTCAACCTGCTCGACATGACGACCAAGTGGCAACCGGCCGCAAGAGACTTCACGTATGAGGGTACCGACCGGCGCACCGGCGAGCCCACCTGGACCGCGACGAGCTGCGATCTGATCTTCGGCTCGAACTCACAACTGCGTGCGATAGCCGAGGTGTATGCGATCGAGGGCGATCACTTCGTCCGCGACTTCATCGCCGCGTGGGAAAAGGTGATGAACCTCGATCGGTTCGATCTACGCGTCGCAAAGTAGCGTTCAGGACGTAGCGATACTCGTCGGTTGGTTCGCCACGAATGATCTCAGCATTCTTGGTGAACGACCGGCGGGTAAAGCCCAGGCGTTCGAGGAGCCGAATCGAACGCTGGTTTTGCGCGTGAACCGTTGCGACGAACTCGCGTACGCCGTAATCGCGTTCCAAGCTCAGAAGCATTCCAGCAACGGCTTCACGCGCGTAGCCCGCTCCGCCGGCTTTCAAAAATAGCAGGTACGCGACCAAGGCGCTGCGGGCCTTAACCGTTGCTTGAACGTGCCCTACAAAACGCCGGGTCGTTTTCTCGCGCACCAGCCAGTTCAGCCAGAGTTCCGAAGAATCCGAAGAGCGTCCGGTCTCGAGGCGCCGGTACCGTTCGCGCAGCCACTCTGGGCTCGGCGGCGGCGAGTCGGCGATGTACTCGTAGAGCTCCGGAGACTGAAGACCGTCGTACATCTCGTCGGCGAACCGCTCGGCGAGCGGGATCAGTTCGAGCCGTTCGGTTTCTAAGTAGATGGAAGCCTCCGCGCTCACTTTATGAAGGGCACGTTCTCCGGCGTTATGATCTTTGCGATGTCGCGAAAGATAGCGTTGGCGACTCCCGGAAACGGCTTCTCGATTTGGGCGTTGACCAGAACGATGATCGTCGCCCCGGTGGCCGGCATGTAGTAGGCTCCAGTATTATAGCCGGTGATGCCGCCGGTGTACCCGTACCAGCCGGCAGAGCAGCCAATGCCAAGGCCGAACGAGAGGTTTCCATCTCCGGTCGGCAGGCACGTAAGGCGTGCTCGTTGCGAAGCGGCGCCGTTCGTGGTTCCGGTTACGTAGGCTTTGACCCATTTCTTCATATCGCCCATGTCGGAGATCATGGCACCGGCCGCCCAAGAGACCGATGGCGCGAGCACCGCCGACTCGTCGGCCCACTGCTTCTTTTCATTGAGCGAGTACCCGTGGGCGTAAGGCGCCGGCATGTTCCAGTTGGTGGTGGGAAACGACGTTTGGTTGAGGGCCATCGGGTCGAGGATTCGGTTTTGAATTTCGCGTCCGATCGTGTCGTTGGTCACTTTCTCAATGATGAGCGCGAGTATGAACCAGTTCGTATTGCTATAATTGTACTTCGCGCCCGGCGGGAACAACGGCGGTTTCTTTGCGGCGACCTCCACCCACTGACGCGGTGTCTGGCGCGACCACCAAGCGTTGCTCTGCTTTTGAACCGCCGGGATGGAGTACGCGTCGATGATGCCGCTGCGCATCTCGGCTAACTGGCGCAGCGTGATGAGGTTTTCGTTCGGTATGGCAAGCCCGAGCTTGAACCGGCCGATCGTGTCGTCGAGATTCAGCTTCTCCTCGTCAACCAGTTGGAGCAGCACGGTCGCAACAAACGTCTTGGTGTTACTGCCGATACGGAAGTGATCGTCGAGCGCGATCGGGCGCCGCGCGGCAAGATTTCCGTATCCAAAACCGCGAGCGAAGGAGAGTTTCCCCGGTAGCCACACGCCGATGACCGCGCCGGGCACAGGTTGCGGGCCGCCGAAAGCCGCGAGCTCCTTGTTAACGGCCGCGGCGATCGCATTCGAGGCGTTCGGATCGACCTGAGCTGCGGCGACGCCAACCGCCGTCGTTGGAAGCAAAAAAATCAGTGCGACGATTGTTAGCGAAAAGCGATTCATGCGAGCGGCGTTCGACGCCAGCCACATCATCCCCATCTGCAGGCAACAATGCGTTATGTACGAACGGCGTTTGGCGGAGGAAATCACTTTGCCGAACGTTCTGCGTCGCCTCATTCGCATCGTCGCCGCGCTGGCCGTCGCTTTCGCCTGGTCGAGCTTCGCGGTCGCACGCGCTGCGGATGCTTCATCGATTGCCGTCATCCAAAGCCTCGTGCGCAGCTCGATGGCCGCCAATCATCTTAAAGCCGTCATCGTGCAAGTGCGGTCGGCCGGAGCAGACGTTTATACCGGCGCTTTTGGAGAGTCGATGACGGGCGTGCCGGCCACGCCGGACATGCACTTTCGCAACGGAGCGCTGGCGTTCACGTACATGGCGACGCTGCTGCTGGAGTTCGTCGATCAGAAGAAGGTGACGCTGGACACAAAGCTCTCCACGTATTTTCCGGCTTTTCCCAACGCCGAGCGCATCACGTTGAGGAATCTGGCGCAAATGACCTCCGGCTATGCCGATTACGTGTATCAGCCCGAGACGATGCGGGACGTGTACGCCGATCCGTTCCGCCAATGGAGCCCCGAGGAACTCACGCAAATCGGGATCACTAAACCCATGGAGTTCGAGCCGGGGACGAACTGGGGCTACTCGCACACGAACTACGTCATCCTCGGCCGGGTGCTCGAGCGAATCGCCGGCATGCCGCTCGCCGACGCAATTCGCAAGTACGTCTTAGAGCCGATGGGCCTCAAGCAGACCGGCGCGTTGACGACGCCGGAGATTCCGCAGCCCGTCTTGCATGCGTTCAGTTCCGAACGCCGCGAGCAGTTGGGCATCAAATCCGGCGTGCCGTTCTTCGAGGAAGCAACGTTTTGGAATCCGTCGTGGACGACCGTCGAGGGCGCCGTCGAGACGACCGACATCACGGACCTCACCGCGTCGATCGAGGCGGTCGCGTCGGGAAAGCTGTTATCGCCGGCATCGTCCTCCGCGCAGATCGTCCCAAGCCTCATCGGATTCGGCCACACCCAGCCGGGATGTCCCTCATGCCGGGAAAACACGGCGGAGTTCAACTACGGCCTCGGTGTAATTATGGCCGGGGGATGGATCTCGCAGTCGTTGGGCTTCGCCGGCGCGTCGGGCATCGTTGGCTACCTGCCTGCGCAGAAGCTCACGATCGCGGTGGAAGCGACCAACGGCCCCGGCGCGTACGATGACAAAGGCAACGCGGGACTCGGCGCGGTTGCCGTGTTCCATGCGCTCGCCGATGCGCTCGCACCGAACACCTTGCCGGCGCTACCTCATTGACAGCTAGAGAGTCTGCTGGAATGCGCGCGCGATTTCTTGCGCGGTAAAGCCGCGGTGCCGTAGGCTCTCGATGAAGCCCGCGACGGCTTCACGTAAACCGCGAGCGCGTTCGCGGCCGCTCGCGAGCGGCGCGTTTTCGGCAACCCGCGTGCCGCGCCGGCCGTCGCCGACCAGCCAGCCCTCGTTTTGCATCTCGGCGTAGGCGCGCGCGACCGTGTTGGGCGCGATGCCGAGGTCGCCGGCCAACTGCCGCACCGTCGGCAGCGTCGCGTTGGGCATCAGATCGCGGCGCTCGATTGCCGCGCGAATCTGTTCGGCAATTTGCCGGTACGGCGGCGTCTCCG
>JABCZE010000236.1 GCA_013289785.1 Vulcanimicrobiota bacterium
TGACGACGGCGGCCGGCGAGATTCCCTGAAAATACGTTACCAGCGAAACGATCTGAGGATCGGTAAAGTCGGTCTCGACGTATTTGCGAAAAACTGCGAGCAAGCTCCCGATGTGCATCAGCGTGTTGACGCGATTGCTCTTCGCCTCCTCGACCAACGCGCGCAACACCTGCTGCTGGCGCATGATGCGACACGGGTCGCTGCACCAATCCTCGCGAAAACGCATGTATCCCACTGCCCGCGGCCCGTCGAGGTGCTGCATGCCCTCCTTCAAATGGATGTGAAGGTGGCCCCAGGTGTCGTCATAGTTCAGCGATTCGCCGGTGCAGCCCGTCTTATAGCGGAAGCAGTCGGAGGACTTCACGTACACGTCCACGCCGCCGAGCGCCGCGATGAATGCCTGCGTCGCGTCGATGCGCAGAACTACGTACCGGTCGAAGCCGGGAATGCCGAGCCACTTCGAGATGACGCTCTTGGCTTCTTTGACGCCGCCCTCCGATTGCGCCGCGTTGATCTTGGATTGCGCGCCGTTTGGCATCGTCGCAATCATGTCGCGCGGAATCGAAAGCTCGTAGATTCGCTTGTTCGCAAGGTCGAGGTTGACCGCCCAGATTACGTCGCTGCGCGATTGGGTGGAATACTCTTCGTCCTTCTGGTTGTAGTCGTAGTCGAGGCCCTCGACGAGCACGAGCAGGTTGGACTTGCCGAAGATCTGCTGCGGCGTCGGCACGAACATCTGAGTGAGCGCGGTCACCGGGCTCTTGCGCTCGACGACCGTATAACCGGCAACGGCCGCGGCAACGCCGACGACGACGATGGCGAGGGCCAGTACGACTTTGCTTTTAATCAAACGGCGCAGCGTTCCGGCGATTCGGCTCGACCGAAGAAATCGAACGGCCCGGACTCATCCAAACGAACGTCGACGAACTCGCCAACCTGTGCGTTTCCTGTGAAATAAATGCCACCATCGACACCCGGCGCTTCACCTTCCGAACGGCCGAACCATGCTCGTTTTGCATTAAGAAACTCCTCGGCGAGGACGCGCACCGTCGTGCCGCAGCGCGCGGCGCGCCCGCGCTCCGAGGCGAGTCGTTGCGCCTCGCGCAGCCGGATGAGCCGCCGGCGGCGCCGCGCGGCGCCGACGCGATCCGATAACTCCGCCGCGGGCGTTCCCTCTTCTGCACTGTACTCGAAAAAGCCGACGCGATCGAGCTGCGCGCGTTCGATCCAGCGCTCGAGATATTCGACGTGTTCGTCGGTCTCGCCGGGAAAACCGACGATGAACGTCGAGCGCATCGTGATTCCCGGAACGCGCGAACGAAAGTCGTCGAGAATCTCGAGATACCGCTCGCCGTTACCGGGTCGCCGCATCGCCCGCAACACTTCGGGATGCGCGTGTTGCAGCGGCATATCCATATACTTGCAGACTTTGGGAAGCTCGGCGATGGCGCTGACCAGCTCGCGGTCGACGGTCGCCGGATAGAGGTAGAGCAGACGAATCCATTGCAGCGCATCGATCGCGTGCAGCCGTTCGAGCAGCTGCGCGAGGCCGCCGCGGCGCAGCCCACGGTCGCGCCCCCACATCGACGTGTCCTGCGCGATCAGAATCAGCTCTTTGGCTCCGCCGTTCACCAGGGCTTGAGCCTCGAGCAGGATCGACTCCATGCTGCGGCTTCTGAACTTTCCGCGGAGCGCCGGAATGATGCAGAACGTGCACGGATGATCGCAACCTTCGGCGATCTTTAGATAGGCGGTCGCGCGCGGCGTCGTGACGAGACGGGGCAGGAAGTCGTGTTCGGGTTCGGCTTCCAAATGAAGCCGGACCGGTTTTCGGCCCGCCTCGACGTCTTCGAGCAGTTCCACGATGCCGGCGTAGGCGCCCGTACCGACCACGCCGTCGATCTCCGGGACCAGGCTCTGCAACTGCGCGCCGTATCGCTGCGCCAGGCAGCCGGCGACGATCAACTGCTGACCGCGGCGCTTACGCGAGGCATGCTCGAGGATGGCTTCGGTGGATTCTTCTTTCGCCGGATCGATAAAGGCGCACGTGTTGATGACGACCGTATCGGCGCACTCCGCCTCCGATTCCAACCGCCACCCGGCGCTCGAGAGTTTGGCGATCATCACCTCGGTGTCCACGAGGTTCTTCGCACAACCGAGGCTCACGAACGCAACGCTTCGCATCGGGCGCGTTCCGCTAACGGTAGTTTACGAACTGCAAGGGCAGTTCGAACTCCATGGCTTTTAAGGACGCGATGACCTTCTGCAGATCGTCCCGGTTCTTGCCGGAAACGCGAATTTGCTCGTCCTGAAACTGCGCGGTGACTTTCAGCTTGAGGTTCTTGATGTGCACCATCAGATCTCGGCTCTGGTCTTTCGAGATCCCGCTGCGGGGCGTGAGGATCTGGCGCACCGTTCCACTGGCCGCCGGCTCCACTTCACCGTACTCGAAGGCTTTGAGATCGATGCCGCGCCGGACGGCCTTGGCTTGGAACATATCCACGACGTTGCGCATCTTCAGCTCGTCGTCTGAGATGAGCGTGATCTTCTTACCGTCGTATTCGATGCTCGTCTTGCTGTGCTTGAAGTCGAAGCGGTTCTCGATCTCTTTACGCGTCTGATTGAGCGCGTTGTCGAGTTCTTGCGTGTCTACGCGCGAGACCACGTCGAACGAAGAATCGCTCGCCAATCGTTACTCCTCTCAAAGAGTGAAGGCTTGCTCGACGACGTCTCCCGCCTTGCCGAGCTTTCCACGGTCCTTGCCGTCGACGTAAACTTCGACGCCGCCGGCATTGCCGAGGCGCACCAAGGCGCTCTTTCCGTGGAACGTCTTTGAAGTGCCGGCCGGAAACGTACCCTCCATGCTAACATTTCCGTCAACCGTGACCCGCAGCCACGAGGGCGCCGAGAGCACCAAAGCGAGCGAGCTGGTGCCGCCAAGGGTCGGGGTGGGTGATGGGGCCGGCGGCGACGGCGACGCGGAAGTAGCGGCTGTGGGGGCCGCAGAGGCTACCGCCACGGCGCCCTGTTCGCTGCGAAGCGCCAGCTCGTTATAGACGACGAAGGCGACCAGCAGCACGGCGACCGTCCCTGCGATCCAAATCAGCAGAAGGCCGCGGCTCCGCGACGCGGGGCTACGCTCCGGCTCGAAGCTCTTCGGCGGGGGCGGTTCGGGCAACGTCGCGTTGAACTCGGCGACCGCCTCCTCGGGATCGAGCTTGAGATAGCGGGCGTAGGTGCGCAAAAACCCGCGAATATAGACCGGCGCACCGATCGCATCCCAGTTCTCTTCTTCCATAGCGGAGAGATAAACCGACCGAATGCGTATCTGGTCGGCCACATCGGAAAGCGAGGCGCCTCGGGCTTCGCGGGCGGCACGGAACCGTTCACCCAGTGGTCGAGGCCCAGCATCGCTCATCGGTCAGGTTTGAGTTGGCCCCGTCTTAATGTTATCCTGTTCGATTAGATGGCAAGGGAACGCGTAATTGCAGCGATGAGCGGCGGAGTGGATTCCGCCGTCGCCGCCGGTTTATTGGTCGAAAGCGGCTACGACGTCGTCGGTATCACGATGAAAATGTACGCGCCTTCACGTCCAGCGCACGCCAAGAGCTGTTGCGGCAGCAGCGACTTCGACGACGCCCGCCGGAGCGCGGCCGCGCTGGGAGTTCCGCATTACGTGCTGGATTTCCAAGAGGCTTTTCGGCGCACGGTCGTCGAGCGTTTCGTGGGCGATTACGTAGCCGGACGAACGCCCAACCCGTGCGTTGCGTGCAACAACTTCGT
>JABCZE010000237.1 GCA_013289785.1 Vulcanimicrobiota bacterium
CCAGGGCTTGCGCGTCGCTGGCTGCGTCGAGTTCCTGCGGTTGGGGTCCATACCGCAGCCAGGCGGAGTCGGTCTCTTTGACCACGCGCTTGCAATCCGCGGAACCCGCCGCAAATGTTTGCGGAGCGTTTCGCAAAGCAAGCGTGATGTTGAAGCGCTTTGCCAGCGACGTGGCAACGGCTAGCCGCTCTAGCTGCTCGCTCCAGGAACATTCGGTCTGGAGCGCGAGTGGAGCCGCGACTAGCGGCGCGCCCAGGGCAGCCGCGTGACCGAGAATCCGCATCACGTACTCTTGCTCCGAGCAAAAAAACGTCGAATCGCTTACCGCGGCGAGCGAGAGCCCCCAGTCGGTGGCCATCTTCTTGACCTGCGCGAGGTAGTCGTCGTCCGTTCGCGGAAAATGCCGCACGTCTAAGACGACGCCGTCGCAAGCCAACTCGCGCGCGCAAAGGTCCAAGAACTCGAGTTGCGTGAGCTCGCCGCTCTCGATCTCGCGGTGGAGGGCACCGCTCGCGCAGGCAAGCTTCATCGGCCTCGGATTTTCGACCGCTCGCCGTTGCTCACCCTCGTCGCTGGATACAACCGACACTATGAAAATTGCCTTGGGCGCCGATCACGCCGGCTTCGAATACAAAGATCGGATCGCGGAGAAGCTGCGCGGTCTCGGTCACGAGATACTCGATTTCGGAACGCACGATGCGACGCCGGTCGACTATCCCCAATACGGCTTCGCCGTCGGGGAAGCCGTGGCCACGGGAGAGGCCGACCGCGGCATCCTCGTCTGCGGATCGAGCCTTGGGATCGCGATGGCGGCCAACAAAGTTCCGGGAATCCGCTGCGCGCCGGTAATGGACCCGTATTCTGCGGAGTTGGCGCGCCGCCACAACGACGCAAACGTCATCGCCTTTTCCGAACGGTTGACGGGCTGGGAGATGATCGAACGGATGCTGCAGGTCTATCTCGAGACGGGATTCGACGGCGGGCGCCACGCGTATCGCGTCGAGCAACTCTTCGAGTTCGGTGACGCCCAGCGGGTGCGAACCCTCAAAGATTTGGAGCGTGGCGAGGTCACCGAGGCGCAAACCCCCAAAGACCTGCTGTAGTGGACATTCTAGCGCCGAATCGCATCGAAGCGGGCGACCCCGAAGTCTTTGCCGCCATCGCCGGCGAGGAGCGGCGCCAAAAAGAGAATCTTGAGCTGATCGCTTCGGAGAACTACGCGAGCCGTGCGGTCCGCGAAGCCAACGCCTGCGTGATGACCAACAAATACGCGGAAGGCTATCCGGGCAAGCGATATTATGGCGGCTGCCAGTGGGTCGACGTTGCCGAAACGCTGGCGCTCGAACGGCTCAAACGAATCTTCGGCGCAGACCACGCCAACGTTCAGCCGCACTCGGGGGCCCAGGCCAACATGGCGGTCTTCATGGCCCTCTTGCAGCCCGGCGACACGGTTCTCGGGATGTCGCTGGCTCACGGCGGCCATCTCACGCACGGAACCAAAGTAAGCTTCTCGGGAAAGCTCTACAATGCGATCGCCTACGGCGTTCGCAAAGACACCGAACTAATTGATTTCGACGAAGTGCGCGCGCTCGCTCGCGAGCACCGGCCGAAACTCATCGTCGCCGGCGCCAGCGCCTATCCTCGCGTCATGGAGTACGAACCATTTCGCGAGATCGCATCCGAGATCGGCGCGGCGCTGCTGGTGGATTTTGCCCACATCGCGGGACTCGTCGCCGTCGGACTCCATCCCTCGCCGGTTCCGCTCGCCGATTTCGTGTCTTCCACGACGCACAAGACGCTACGCGGTCCGCGCGGCGGCTTCGTCCTCTGCACGCAGAAATGGGCCGTGCCCTTGGACAAAAGCGTGTTCCCCGGAATTCAAGGCGGTCCGCTGATGCATACGATCGCCGCGAAAGCCGTTGCATTTGGTGAGGCCCTCCAGCCCGACTTCAAAACGTATCAGCAAGGAGTCGTCGAGAACGCGCGGGTGATGGCCGATGAGTTTATGCGCGCGGGATTGCGATTGGTCGGCGGAGGTACCGACACACATCTCATGCTGGTCGACGTCTCGGTCAAGGGTCTGACCGGAAAGGCGGTCGAGGCCTACCTCGACGATATCAACGTCACGGTCAACAAGAACGCGATTCCCTTCGATACGCAAAAGCCCATGGTCGCCAGCGGCATTCGCATCGGCACGCCGGCGATCACGTCGCGGGGTTTCGGCGTGCCGGAGTGTCGCGAAGTGGCGCGCATTATTTGCGACGCGCTCGGCGACATCGAGGAGCGCGGGCAAATCGAGCGGCTTGGGGGACGGGTCCGCGAATTGACCTCGCGCTACGACGTCCCTTAGGCGGTCCTAGAACCGTGCGCCCTGGTTGGGACGAGTATTTTATGCAGATCGCGCATACGGTGAGCACGCGCGCGACCTGTCCGCGAGCCTCGGTGGGTTGCGTTCTGATGCGCGCTCACCGCATCCTGACCACGGGCTACAACGGGGCGCCGCGTGGCGTCGCGCACTGCACTGAGGTCGGCTGCACGCTGGTCGGCGAGCATTGCCTCCGGGCGACGCACGCCGAAGCCAACGCCGTCGTCCAGGGTGCGCTCCACGGCGTCAGCTTGCACGACGCCACCGCTTACTGCACGCATCAGCCATGCGTCAACTGTTCGAAGCTGCTCATTAGCGCCGGCGTAACCAGAATCGTTTACGATCAACCGTATCCCGACGCCGTCGCCAGTGCGCTGCTGGCTGAAGCCGGCGTAGCGCTGGTCGCGTTTGCCGCGCTCGAAGGCGTCCGCGGTTGAGCGGCCGCTCGTTCACCGCCGGCGCCATTTATGCTGCGGCCTTTCTGATTGCGGCTGCGGTTAGCTTGTGGGCAACGCCGCTGGTCGTGCGACTTGCCAATCGCCTGGGAATCGTCGACCGCGATGCCGACGAACGGCGCATGCACGACACGCCAAAGCCGCGCGTGGGCGGAATCGCGGTCTTCTTCGGCTTCTCGTTTGCGCTCTTTGCCGTTCTAGGCGTGTCGATGACCTCGCCCGTGCGGTTGCTGCCGGCGGCCGATCAGTTCGACGCGGTCCACCGGCTCGTGGGACTGCTCTTTGGAAGCTTGTTGATCGTCGGCGTCGGTGTCTGGGACGACGTGATGCAGATGCGTCCGCGGAATAAGCTCGTCGCTCAAGTCGTCGTAGCGTTGATCTCGATGTTGTACGGCTTCATCATTCCGGGGGTCACCAATCCGTTCGACCACAATCCCGCCACCAACTGGATCGATTTTCCGCTGTGGGTGGGAGTTCCGCTCACGCTGATCTGGTACGTCGGCATGATGAATGCCATCAACTTTCTCGACGGCCTCGACGGCCTACTCGCGGGCGTCGCCGCGATCTCGAGCGTCTTCCTCTTCGTCATTGCGGTGCTGCACGCAAACCCGGTCGTCGCGCTGGTCGTGATCGCGTTGGCCGGCGCGGCGCTCGGCTTTCTTCCCTATAACTTCAATCCGGCGCGAATCATCCTCGGCGATTCGGGATCGCTCTTCATCGGTTACGTTTTCGGTACCGTCTCGATCATCGGCGCGAGCAAGACTGCGATCGCGATCAGCGTCGTCGTGCCGCTGCTGGTGCTGGCGCTGCCGGTGCTCGATACGGCGGCCGCAATCGTGCGCCGAGCGAGCAGCGGCAAACGCATCACCGAGGCCGACCGCGGTCATTTTCACCATCAATTGATCTTTCGCTTCGGCCTCAACGTGCGCCAGGCGGTGCTGGTTTTGTACGCCGTCTGCTT
>JABCZE010000238.1 GCA_013289785.1 Vulcanimicrobiota bacterium
TGCCGTGCTCGCTCGGCTCGATGAGGCGGCCGAACCGGGCGTCGCGGCGCAGGCGTGGCGTAACTTGTCGTCACTTTCGTTCGGAATGCAAAAGATCGAGGCGGCACAGCGAGCGCTCGAGCTTGCCACGGAATGCGACGACGCTTTTGAAAGGGTGGCGAGCCTTTACCAGATTACCGTCGGACTTCTGCATGCGGGACGCGCGCAAGAAGCAGAGGCCGCCAACGATCTCGCACTGCGGATCTGCCGTGACGGCGGACCGAAGTCGTCACGACGATACGTTGCTGCCCTCGCTATGCGAGCGACCATTGCGCAGCGTGCCGGCCGAGTTGATGAGGCGCGGCAGTTTTACACTGAAGCGCTCTCGCTCACGATGTCGATCGGCAGTTCACTCGAAGTGGCCGCGCTGCGCGGGGACCTTGCGGAGCTCGAGTTTAGAGCGGGGAACCCAACGCGAGCGCTCGAGCTAATTCAAGCGGTGGCAGCGATTGCGCGCGAAGCGCGCGCACAGCGTATCGAAAGCTCCGCCCGGGCGAACGCGGCCGCGTACCGGCTCGTGCTCGGCGACATCGACGGCGCCAACCTTGCGGCGCGCGAAGCCCTCGACCTGGCGCGAGGCACGCACCCGATGGACGTAGCAATTGCGACGCAGCATCTCGCCACCGTTGCCGCACTTCGCGGCGACGCCGGCTGTGGCGCTCGCCTTCTCGGCTACGTTGACGCCTGGTACTCCCAGGAAGGATGCGAACGCGATTTTACCGAGCGTCGCACGAACGAAATCCTGATAACGGCGCTGCGCGAACGGCTTACCGGCGTTGAGATTGAGGCGCTGGCCGCCGAAGGCGCGCTACTGTCGGAGGAGCAGGCGGTCCTGGCGGCGTTAGCGGTTACGTGCTGACAGTCACAGCCGTGCCGGGAAGCGTGATCTCGCCGGCCTTGGCGAGTGGGCCACGATAGGCGGTCAGACACCCCGCCGTGCGAAAGACCTCCTCGAACAAGGTCATCGCGTCCGCATCGTCGCCGTAGTACGGAATGCTCGCATTCACTTGGGGAGCCGCAATCAGCGCGCGGATGACCCGATGCGTGTCGAGCTTATGGGCCAGCAGGTCCGGGCCTCCTTCGTCGGTGCCTTCCATGGCGTCGACGACCACCGCGTCGGGCGAAACGCAGCCTGTCGCCGTCAGCAGGGCGTCCAACTCGTCTCGCGAGCCGGCAAAGATCAGCATCTCGCAGGAGGCCGCATCGTTATAGGGAGTGTCCGCAACGCCGCCCGCCTGCTGGGCAGCCACCTTGGCGCGGCCGGCGCCGGCCGCATCGCCGAAACAAACGCGATATCCCGCGTCGGTCAGCAGCTTCCCGATAGCAACCGCGCGCGTGTCGGAGCTAAAAATCGCAATCTTCATTTGGACGTTCTACCCACGGTGGCGGCGATTCTTTCAGGTCGCGTTGGCGCGTTAACAGGGATTCGCATGCCTTTTTTCCTTGACAGCGGCCCGGTGGGGATGCTAATCTTCGGTCCATGTCTGGTCCTGCGAGCAGTATGATGTTCTCAATGTGCGGCATGCGTATGCATGTGGCAGGGTCGTCGTGAAGCTCGTAAGTTAAGTCCGGAAATCAAAAATGCTTCTCGCGCCCCTCGCCACCACGGCGGGGGGCGCGTTTTTATCCTCGCTTTCCCATCGCAACAGGAGGCCGGGAAACTATGAAAACGACCGTTGGGGTCGGATTGCTCGGGTGTGGAACGGTTGGCTCAAACGTCGCCGATCGTCTGCAACGCGAACGCGATGCCATCGAACGCCGCAGCGGCGTCCGCTACGAGCTGCGCGCGATCGCGATTCAAGATTCGCTGAAGCGACGTTCGAACGTGCTGGAAAGGCGACTTTTCACGCGCGACGCTCGCTCCGTCGTCGACGATCCGCAGGTCGATCTCGTTATCGAGGTTATCGGGGGGACGACCGATGCGGCCGAGCTCGTCGAGCGGGCGCTCGAGCGCGGACGCCACGTCGTCACGGCCAATAAGGATTTGCTCGGCGAACACGGCCCGCGATTGAAGGCCTTAGCCGCATCCCGGCGCGCGGCGCTGCGCTTCGAGGGCGCGGTCGCGGGTGCGATTCCGATCGTACGAACGCTCGACGAGGCGCTTGCCGGAGACGAGATTCTTTCGGTTGCGGGCGTCGTCAACGGGACGTGCACGGCGATTCTCTCGGCGATGGAAGAAGGCGCGGGATTCGACGATTCGCTGGCGCGAGCGCAACGATTAGGTTATGCGGAAGCCGATCCAAGTAACGACGTCGGCGGAGTCGACGCGGCTCACAAGCTTGCCGTTATTGCGCAACTGGCTTTTGGTCTTGCGGTGACCTCCCCGCGCATCGCGCGCACCGGGATTACGGCGGTTACGCAACGCGACGTTGCGCGTGCCCGGATGCTGGGATATAGAATCCGTCACGTTGCCGCAGTTCTGCGAACGCCGCTGGGCGTTTTGGCCGAGGTTGCGCCGGTTCTCGTCGAGGAGAACCACGAGTTCGCACGCACGGCCGATTCGGAGAACGTCGTGCAGGTTGCCGCGCGTGACGCGGGGCGGCTGGTCTTGCGCGGCGCGGGTGCCGGCGGCGCCGCGACCGGTTCGGCGGTGCTCGGCGACGTCGTCAGCGTCTTGCACGCGCTGGGCCAAGGCCGCGGCTTCGACCTGCGCGCTCGCTCGAGCTCGCTCGAAACGGGGATCCGCATCGAGCCGTTCTTCGACCGCCTTTCCCGTACCGCCGAACTTCCCAACTATGCGATCTGGGACGATGCCCTGACGAACGCTCCGTTGCAAGAGCTGGTGAACGCCTGATGAACGAGCAGACCGTAGCCATCGGCCCGCTGCAGCTCGATTGTGGGCAAACGCTTCCGGCCGTCGAGCAATGCGTGACGATGTACGGCACTCCCGCCGCCGACGGCTCGAACGTCGTGTTGGTGGAACACGCCCTGACCGGTTCGAGCCGCGCCGCCGATTGGTGGCCGGGAATCGTTGGTGAGAGCGCCTTGTTTGACCCGCGCGAGTGGTGCGTGGTCGGCATCAACGCGCTGGGCAGTTGTTACGGCTCGACGAGGACCTCGCAACGGATTACGGTTCGCGATATCGTGCGGGCCGAAATGCTGGCTCTGACCGAGCTAGGAATCGAGCGCGTCGAGCTTGCCATTGGCGGATCGCTGGGCGGCATGCGCGCGCTGCAGTGGGCGCTCGATGCGCCCGAACGGATCGGGGCTGCGGTGCTGGTCGGCGCGCACGATCACCACAGCGCGATGGGCATCGCGCTCAACGCGCTGCAGCGCGAGGCGCTGGTGCTCGATCCGGTGCGAGGCTTACGGCTCGCTCGTAAGCTCGCGATGCTCTCCTATAAGAGCGAAGATCTCTTCAACGAGCGTCACGGGCGCCGCAGCGATCGCCATGGACGACCCTTCTTCGACGTCGAAGGCTACTTGGAACGTCAGGCGGATCTCTTCGAAACGCGCATGGACGCCGCCAGCTACGTGGCGCTCACCCACGCGATGGACTCGTTTGACGTGCGCGGCGCCGGCCTCTCGCTCAACGGAAACGGCGCGGGAAGACCCACGCTGACCTTCGTTGGAATCACGTCGGATTGGCTTTTTCGTCCGCAGGACGTGGCGATTGCCGCCACTCGCTTTGCGCTGCGCGGCTTCGACGCGCAGTACCTCGAGTTACGATCGCACCACGGTCACGACGCGTTTCTGGCCGAGCCGGCCGCGTTGCGAGCACTCTTAGAACCA
>JABCZE010000239.1 GCA_013289785.1 Vulcanimicrobiota bacterium
CGGAGAACGGGATCGCCGAGCTCGAAGCCAAGGTCGATACGCTGATCACGATCCCCAACGAGCGCATCCTCCAGGTGATCGAAAAGAAGACTCCGCTCAACGAGGCATTTTCATTTGCCGACGACGTTTTGCGGCAAGGGATCGCCGGCATCACCGACCTGATCACGCAGCCGGGCCTTATCAACTTGGATTTTGCCGACGTCAAGACGATTATGAGCGACGCAGGCTCGGCGATGATGGGCATCGGCGAGGGCACCGGCGAGCATCGCGCCGCCGACGCCGCGCAAAAAGCAATCGCATCGCCGTTGCTTGAGACGACGGTCGAAGGGGCTCAGGGGGTCATCTTCAACATCACCGGTGGTCCTGACATGGCGATGTACGAAGTCAACGAGGCGGCCGAGATGATCAGCCGCGCCGTCGACTCTGACGCTCAGATCATCTTCGGCGCGTCGATCGATCCAACGATGACCGGCAAGGTTCGCGTGACCGTTCTGGCCGCCGGCTTCGGACCGCGGCGCGGCAATCGCGCACAGAGCTTCGCGTTCGAAACGAGTAAGCTGGACGCCGTCGCGCCGGTCAGCATGGACGACATCGACGTTCCGGCATTCCTGCGGTACCGCGGCTAAGGCATAGAAGGAGCCGGCCGGGCTCTCGATCGTGGCCTATAGCGCGCGCGTGTTGCTGGACTCGACGAGTCCGGCCGGAATACGTCTGACCACGCTCGAGGTCACGTTTCCGCGCTTCGTTCTCGCCGAATTTAATACGCATCGCAACTTTTCAAGAAATTCGGCGAGTTCTCGTGCCGTGCCAACGGCCAAACTGATCGAGCGCGTTTTGAAAGAGCCCGCGGTTCCGTTGGAGTGGGGAAAGAACAAAGCGGGGATGTCCGCCAGCGACGTGTTACCCGGTGATGTCGCGCAGGAGGCGGAGCGGGCCTGGCTGGGCGCGCGGGATGCCGCCGTGGCGCACGCGCAACGCCTGTTGGCGCTCGACGTGCACAAGCAGGAGCTCAACCGTCTCCTGGAGCCGTTCCTGTGGCACACGGTCATCGTGAGCGCGACGGAGTGGGCGAACTTTTTCGAGCTGCGCTGCGCGGCCAACGCGCAGCCGGAGATTCGCGCGGCCGCGCTGTTGATGCTCGAAGCGATGAACGCCAGCGTGCCGCAAGCGCTCGGCGATGGGGAATGGCACACGCCGCTCCTGCAGCCCGACGAAAGTGCGCTCGACCTGGAGACCCGACGGCGCGTTTCGGCCGCCCGTTGCGCGCGCGTCTCATACCTTACGCACCAGGGCCTGCGCGAGATCGAACGAGACCTGGAGTTGTACGACCGCTTGCGCAGCGACCGTCACTTGAGCCCGTTCGAGCACGTGGCGACACCGGCGGCGGACGGCGGGTTTCAGGCAAACTTTCGCGGTTGGATTCAGATGCGCCGCGATATCGAAGCGGCGATCGCCAAGGACGCCAACAACGCCCCCCAGGTTGGCACTTTGATGGCAAACCATAAGGGGTCGTGAGTGCTGCGCAACGCCGTGTAGTCTCGCCACTCGAGCGAAACGAGCTCGCCTGCAGCGTAGATCGCGGGCATGCTCGCCGGCACCGGCAGTTTGGGTGGCGCAAGTTCGAAGCAATAGATGGCTGCTGCGATCGCGCAGAATGTAATCAGGCTCGTTCGTAGGTCGAGTCGCAACTGCACGAGGATCGTCGCAACGATCAGCAAGCTTGCGAGAAAGAGCTGCTTTGCTCCCCACACTGCAATCCAGGGAACCGCCAAGAGGCAGAGGGCGACCGTCGCAATCGTGCGTTGCCGTCCCGTCGTCTCCCAGGCCAAAAGCGTAACGGCCGGAATCGCAAAACAGAGCTCTTCCTGATGGAGAAACGAGCCGCCGATCACGCAGCAAAGCGCAGGAACGAAGACGATGAACGCGCGCCGCCGCAGCTGGACGCTCGTGCGGGGCGCGATGATGAGCGCGGCCGCAAGGAGGAGCAGGTATGAAGCAGCCCCGGCCAGGCGCGCGGCCGCCGACGGCACGCCGAGAGTCGCCAGCGCCGACGTAAGGCTATACTGAAACGGAAACAGCAACTCCGACCGCGAGTGCGCCGGCAGCACTGCAACAACGTATTCCAGCAAGGCCTTGGGGCCCGCGATCGCACACGCAAGTGCGAACAAACCGGCAAGCGCTGCGGCGAGAGCCCAACGCGCTCGCGGTACAAGGAGAAACGTCGCTACGACGACCGGAAGGCCGACGATCGGTTCGATCGCGGTGAGCGCCGCCAATACGCCGGCGAGCCGGTCGCGGCCGCGCTCGAGCGCGAGGCCGCACAGAACGAGAGCCAGCAGCGCAAACGGTGCAATCTGAGCGGTATTGAGTTCGACGTAGCCGGCAGAAAGCGCGAAAACGGCGACAGACAGCGCCAGGGGAACGCCGATGGCCGACAAGACGATCGCCGACAGCGCTACCGCGATAACGATCGCCGCCGCGTCGATGGCACGGGCGACCGAATAGTCCGCGCGGGCGAGCGCCATGAACGGTACGAAGTCGTATGGCGGCTGCGGCGCCGGAACGGCGATGGCTGGATTGCCGGCAAAGAGCTTGCCACGGAAGCTCGGGCCCGTGTTGATCCGATGCTCGCAGGTGCGTAACGGTTCGTAGGTGTAGGGACTTACGCCGCGATCGAACGCCAGCCCAGCGCAATAGAAGTCGGCAAACTCGTCCATCGTTCGCCACGGAAGTGCTGCGCCGAGGCGGCTGAAATCGCGCAGTGCCGCGACGCCGAGCGCGAGCAATAGCAGCACTAAGACGAATCGGCGATACCGTTGCGGAATCACGCCGGCGGCCTCGCGCTTGGGTCCCGAAGAGCCCGGAATCCCGCAACGAGCAGGCCGCCCAAGGCCGCCCACGTCGGAATCTTGATTGCAAGCCACGGCAGGGGTGCGGTCCGCAGCGCGACGACATAGGCGCTCCACGCCTGCTGCGCGAGATCGCTCGGACGGCTCGCCATCGCGGTGAGTGCCGCAAACGGCGCAGGCGGCCAAAGTTCAAAGCAATACATCGTCGCGGCAATAGCGGTGAAGGCTCCAATGGAGACTCCCGGCGTGAGACCCTGGCGAACGAGAATCGCCGCAACCACGAAGAGGCTCGAGAGAAAAAGCTTCTTGGTGATCCACACGTCGATCCATGGAACCGCAAGCAGGCAAAGCGCGAGCGTTGCGATCGTTCGCGACGCGGCGCGCGAGTAAGTCGCCAGAACCAGCGCCGCGGGCACCGCGATCGCGAGATCCACCATGTGGACGTACGCGCCGCCGACGACGCTGCACGCGGCGGGGAGATAGGCCACGAGCTCGCGACGCTGCAACACCGTTGCAAGCCTCGACCCCAGCCAGATCCCTACGGCGAGCAACGCCACATACGACAGTTGCCCGGCAGCGAGCGCAGCGCCTTGGGGCAGGCCGGCGGTGACCAAGAGATAGGTGAGGCTGTACTGGTAGGCATATCCCGCCTCGGCCGCTGCCTGTGCCGGCAGCACCCGGCTGAGATATTCGCTCGCTCCGGGCGGCCCGATGACAAGCACTCCGGCGACCGCCATTAGAACTCCGGTAACGACCGCTGCCGGCCGGCTTCGCGGAACGAGCAGCATAACTGAGATCCAGACCGGCAGACCGAGATGTGGCTCGATCATCGTCAGCGCCGCCAGCGCCCCGGCCAGCGCGTTACGGCCTTGCGCGAGCGCTACTCCGCAGAAGACCAGCGCTACCAATGCAAAGGGGA
>JABCZE010000240.1 GCA_013289785.1 Vulcanimicrobiota bacterium
CGCGCTCGAGCTTGGCGTGAACTTTATCGACACGGCCGACTCGTATGGCCCGCACGTCAACGAAGAGCAGATCGCGCAGGCGCTGCATCCCTATCCAAGCGGGCTCGTTATTGCGACGAAGGGTGGCCTAACGCGCAGCGGCCCGGGGGAGTGGAAGCGCGACTGCCGGCCCGAACATTTGCGCGAGGCGTGCGAGGGAAGTTTGCGCCGCCTGCGTGTGGACCGGATCGACGTCTACCAGTTACATGCAATCGATACGGAGGTTCCGTTCGACGACCAGATCGGTACGATGCGCGAGCTGCGCGATGCAGGAAAAGTTCGCCACGTCGGCCTTTCGAATGTAGACCTAGGTCAACTGAAACGGGCGCAGGATATCGTCGAGATCGTTTCGGTTCAGAATAACTATAACGTCGGCAATCGCACGAGCGAAGCAGTGTTGGAGTATTGCGAAGCCAACGGCATTGCGTTTATTCCGTACTTTCCGCTCGACGGCGGGGATCTCGCGGCAAATCAAGCGCTCTCCTCGGTTGCGGGGCGGCGCAATACCACGGTATGGCAGATCGGCTTGGCGTGGCTGCTGCGACACTCCCCTGCGATGCTGCCGATTCCGGGAACGTCGTCGGTCGCGCACTTGGAAGAGAACGTTGCGGCCACCGGGCTGGCGCTCGACGATGACGAATATCGCCAACTCTGTTTGCTCGGGGGTGACGGGGAGTAAATGAAAATGCTTTTGGCACGGTCTTTCGGATCGCTCCGTAGCCTTTCTTTATGTGCCGCAGTAGCCGTGCTGGCCGCCTGCAGCGGCGGGGACGGCGCGGCGGTGCCGTCGCGCGCGACGACCCACCGCGGCTCGGGTTCGGGCAGCTCGTCCATCACGCACATCGTGCTGATGGTGCAGGAGAACCGTACCTTTAACAACTTCTTTGCGCAGTTTCCCGGAGCGACCGGAACGCTCGTCGGAAAGGGAAGACAAGGCAAGGGGAAGCACGCGAAGACAATATCGATTCCGCTCACCGAGGTCGGTCTCGAGGACGAAGACCTCAACCATCTGTACGTGTCGTACGTGACGGCGTACGACCACGGCAAGATGGACGGCTTCAACCAGATCATATTTCAGAGGACGGGCAAGCCGGAAAAGTCGAAGCCCTATGAGTACGTGAACCCCAATCAAATCGCGCCGTACTGGACGATGGCCGAAACGTACGGGCTGGCGAACCAAATGTTCCAAACGCAGGGCAGCGGAAGCTTCACGGCCCATCAGGACCTGATTCGCGGCGGCACCGCCCTCGACGGCACCTACGGCAGCAGCCCGAGCTTCATCGATGATCCGACGTCGCCGAAGATCTGGGGATGCGACGGGCCTTACGGTATGGCGACCTCGCTGATCACCGTAAGCTTGCAATACCAGCACGGCACCGGGCCGTTTCCGTGTTCGAACGCGTTTCCGTACGGCAGTACCAGCTATGCAACGCTGCGCGATCTGATGGACGGTAAATCGCCGCCGGTCTCCTGGAAGTACTACGTTCCCAAGCTCGCGCCAGCCCAGCCTGGCGGGATGTGGAACGCGTTCGACGTCATCGCGCCGGTGCGGTATAGCCAAGAGTGGGGCACCAACGTCAACTGGCCCGAAACCAACATTTTTAACGACATCTCCGACGGTAATCTCGCTGCCGTTTCGTGGGTGATCCCCGACGCGGCGAACTCCGACCATCCCGGCTACGGCTCCGATACCGGGCCGTCGTGGGTAGCAAGCGTCGTCAACGCGATCGGACAAAGCTCGTACTGGAATTCGACCGCGATCATCGTCGTCTGGGATGATTGGGGCGGTTTCTATGACCCCGTGACGCCGCCGCCGGCCGACGATCAAGGCGGCCCCGGCTTTCGCGTACCGATGATCGTCATCTCGCCCTACGCGCGCGAAACGTCATCGAGCCACACGGGCTACGTCTCGAACACGGTCTACGAATTCGGAAGCATCATTGCGTTCATCGAAGAGACGTTTGCTCTCGGGAATCTGGGAACGACCGACACGCGCTGCAAGAGCATGGACGACATGTTCGACTTCAACCAGGCTCCGCGCAGCTTTACGGTGATCCCCTCGAAGTATTCGAAGTCGTACTTTCTGCATCAGAAGCCGTCGGGATTGCCGGTCGATACAGACTAGGCCGCCAGGGTAGGATTGGAACGCTAGGCGATCTTTGCGTCGAAGGCGTGCTGGGCCGCGTGCACTTCGTTCATGTGGCGGTCGGCCCATTGCGAAAGCGCGCGCAGAGGGTCGTCGAGCGTGCGGCCGAGCGGGGTGAGCGAATATTCGACGCGCGGTGGAATCACCGGATAGATTTTACGGACGACCAGCCCGTCGCGCTCGAGGTCGCGCAGCGTCTGCGTGAGCATCTTTTGCGAGATGCCGGTGATCGAACGGCGCAGGTCCGAGAAGCGCACAGGCCCATCGGCCTCGCCCAGGATGCCAATAATCAGAGTGGTCCACTTGTTGGCGATGCGGTCCAAAAGGGCGCGGGCGGGGCAAGCGCCAGAGTAGACGGTGGTGACGGTATCCATTGGGTGCCTATACTACTTTCGAGTGGCTTCTTGCGTCCGGTGAGTCGGTATGTAATAGTTACTTACAAGCAACAGCATACCACACCCAACGCCGCCAGGCAAGCCAAGGAGATATACCTCAGATGAATACCGTCCAAGAGAAGAGCACGCAGATTTTCACGATCGATCCGGTCCACACGACCGTCGGCTTCACCGTACGCCACCTCATGATCAGCAAGGTTCGCGGCCACTTCAAAGGGGTGACCGGCACGATTGCCATTCCCAGCGGCTCGGACGTACCCGAGGCGGTCGACGTAACGATCGAAGGTTCCTCGATCGACACGCGCGAGCCGCAGCGCGACGACCATCTTCGCTCGCCCGACTTCCTCGACGTCGCGACCTATCCGACGCTACGCTTTCACAGCACCTCGATTAGCGGAAGTCCGGACGCCTTTGAAGTTCAAGGCGATCTGACGATTCATGGTACGACGCGGCCGGTCGTCCTGCACGCGACCTTCGAAGGACGGGCCACCGATCCGTGGGGCAACCTGCGCGCCGGCTATGAGGCGAGCACGAAGATCAGCCGTAAAGATTTCGGGTTGACGTGGAATCAGGCGCTTGAAGCCGGCGGCGTGGCCGTCGGCGACGAGGTTCGTATCGAACTCAACGTCGAGGCGATCGCACCCAAATAAGGCGCGTCGGACCTCGGTTTTTCGGCACAACGGCCTCGCATCTTGCGAGGCCGTTGTCGTTTTGCGGCCGAAGATTTCAGGCGCCGGCGAGTTGGCCGGAAAGGAGCGGAGTGATGACGACCCAACGCGTTGGTCGCGGTGCTTTCGCCTTCGGCGCGGCCGCCCTGTTGCTTGCCGGGTGCGGCGGGGTCGCGGTTTCACCGGCGGCCGGGACGACGGCGCTGGTTCAGGACGCCCGCTCGTGGATGCTGCCGGAAGCGAAACGCGAAGATCTGCTTTACGCGGATGCGGGCGGCGGGAGCGTCCATAATCTTTACGTGCTTTCGTATCCGAAAGGCAAGCTCGTCGGAACCATCAGCGAGCCGGACGCAGAGTATCAGCAAGGGCTCTGCTCGGATGGGAAAGGCGACGTTTTTGTTACGACGCTGTCCAATAATTATTACGGCGGGGCGGTCTACGAATATGCGCACGGCGGTACAAAGCCGATTCAAACCCTTAAGGAATCGGGCGTGTGGCCCTGGGGCTGCGGCGTTGA
>JABCZE010000241.1 GCA_013289785.1 Vulcanimicrobiota bacterium
CGAACCGCCATCAATCGCGATTCCGCGTTTGACCGCCAAACTCAAGGCGAATCCGACCGATCAGCTTACGATGGCGCAGCTCGCGGCCGAGTACCTTCAGGTGAACCGCCCCGATGTGGCGGTTCAGTACACCCAGCATCTGCTGCAGCTGGGCGATAAAACCGCGCAGGTATTCTACTACGACGCCCTCGCGCAGGAGCAGCTCGGCAACGGTGCCGGAGCGTTGGCCGACCTCGAGGAAGCCTCCAATCTCGATCCGACGAATTTGGGCGTGCTCGCGTCCCTCGCAGACATATACATCCGGGCGGGGCGGCCAAACGATGCCGAGCGCATTGCCCGGCGAGCCGTAACCTTCAACAAGACCGATCCCGGGGCGCTGATGACGCTCGGAAGCGTCTACGCTGCAGAACAGCATTACGACGATGCTCGCGCGCAGTTCGAGGCAGCGCTCGCGCTGAATCCAAAGGACCCAGCGCCGCTCTTCCAAATCGCGACGAGCTACGCGCAGCAAGATAACATTCCGCTGGCGCTGCAGACGATCGCCCGCGCGTTGGCTATCGATCCGCGCAATATTCAAGCCCTCGTCTTTAAAGCGGACCTCTACGCGCGCCAGCACGACGACGCGCATACGAGCGAGGCCTACGACGACGCGGTCGTCGCGGCTGCCACCGACGACCAAAAAGTTGCCATTATGATTCGTAAGGCGGCGTATTTCGTGCAAGAGAAGAAGGACGCGCAAGGCGTCGCGATCTTCGTGCAGATGACGCAGACCTTCCCGAAGGTTGCCGCCGGCTTCGCCGCCTTCGGCGACTACTACGCTTCCGTTCGCCAGTACAACCAGGCGATCGCGCAGTGGCAAGCGGCGCTCGCGATCGATCCGAACCAATCCGGTGCGTTGCTCGGGATGGGTGAGGTCGCAATGCAAAGCGGGCGGCTCAACGACAGCATTTCGTACCTACGCCGCTACACGCAAATCTCGCCCGACGCGCAGGGTTTCGCGATGCTGGGGCAGGCGTATTCGCGCGTACGCGATTACTCCGGCGCGCGCGATGCCTGCGGCAAGAGCTTTGAGATTCAGCGCTCCCCGGCGACGTTGAGCTGCGTGGCCGGTGCAGATTTCGAGCTGCGGAACTATAAGGAAGCGGCGCAGATCTTCGACGCGCTCAATACCGGCGCGCACAACTTTCTCGATGCGAATCCCCCGCTGCTCTACATGGCTGCAAAGGCGTATGCGAGTTCGAACCAGTGCTCGAAAGCGGTCGCCGCGTATAAGCGGCTGCTGCCGATGATGAAGAAGGGCACGAAGGATTACACAACGGTGCAGAAGGCCGCGGCGGATCCGTGTAAAGCTCCGACCACTAAGAAGTCCGGCTGAAGTTCGTCGTCGATCCCCTTTATGGGGATCATCTTCGCAACGTCGTCCATCCCGAGCGGCCCGATCGCGTTGAAGCCGTCGCGCGGCGCCTAGCAGCCGACGGTGTGCTCGTCGACCGCCTCGTCGCTCGCGATGCGAGCGACGACGAGATCCTGCGCGTGCACGCGCAGAAGTATCTGGAATTGGCGCGACGCGAGACGGAGGGCGCTTTCGAGGCACGATATCTTTCGACCGGCGATACGCTGGTGGACTCGAGTTCGTTCCATGTGGCTCGCCGAGCAGCCGGCGGCGCCATCGTGGCCGCACTCGCCAGCATTGCGGGCAAAGAGGCGGTCTTCGCCTTGGTGCGCCCCCCTGGCCATCACGCCGAACCCGATCGCGGCATGGGTTTCTGTCTCTTCAACAACGTTGCGATTGCGGCGCGCGCCTATCAGGCCGCCTTCGGCGGCCGCGTTTTGGTCGTTGACTTCGACTACCATCACGGGAACGGGACCGAAGCGGTGTCGGGCGACGGCCTCTCCTATGTTTCGACTCATGCGTATCCGGCCTATCCGGGAACTGGCGCCCGGAGCTATCGCCGCTCCGAGGATTTGATCGTCAATGCTCCCTTGCCCGCCGCTGGAGTCTCGAGCGAAGCGTTCGTTGCCGTGTGGCAGTATCTGTTGCCCGAGGTCGCGCGCGTCGTGCGTCCGGATCTGCTGATTGTCAGCGCGGGATTCGACTACGTCGCCGGCGACAGCGTGGGGGATCTCGGCGTCGACGTGGATGTGGCTGCGCCGCTGGCGGCGGCAATTCGTGAGGTTGCGGCTGAGCACTGCGGCGGATCGGTCGCGTACGTGCTGGAGGGCGGCTACGGGATCGCGGCCCTGACGCGCTCGATCGCGGCGATCGCGGCGGTGAGCGACGGCGCGCAGTCAGAGTTTGGAACGGCCGACCCACGCGCGATCCCTTCGGACTTGAGCCAAGCGTTGCACGCGTTTCTACGCTAAGGCCCATCCGCGCTAACCTAAAGGAAGCATAAAAGCGAGTGCGAACTAGCCCGCTTTAACGACGGGCGAAAGCCCGAAACCGTGCGCTCTTTTGAAAACTTCAGGAGGTACGCTATGATACGGAGATCACTCCGGCATCTCGTTACCGCGTTGACGCTGCTCGTTGCATTCGTTTGCCAGGAAACATGGGCACTGGCCGGCGTGACGGGCGGTCTCACCGGAAGCGTTACCGATGCCGATTCGGCTGCTCCCGTTGGAGGGGCGCAGGTCACTGCAACGAGCCCCTCGCAGTCCGCGACCACAACGACGGACGCTGCGGGGCATTTCGGTTTTCTCACGCTCGCGCCGGACACTTACACGGTAACCGTCTCGAAGAACGGCTATCAACCGGTGAGCGTTCCCGGGCAGGTCGTTTTTGCCGACACCGTCCAATCCGTGCCGCTGCGCGTGGTCAAGACGCTGCGGACGATCGCGCGCGTTACCTCGACCGCCGGGAGCGCCTTGGTCAAGTCCGGCACGACGGCTGACGTGTATTCAATCAATGCCGCGGCGCAGGCCTCGACCGCCGCGTTAGGCGGCGGCGGACTCATCAATCAGGCTTATTCTGCGATTTCGACGGTTCCGGGCGCCTACGTCATTCCAAACCAGACCGGCTACTACGCGACGATCAATATTCGCGGCGGCGACTACGACCAGGTCGGCTACGAGTTCGACGGCGTACCCGTCAACCGTTCGTTCGACAACTATGCGTCCAGCTCGGCCTCGTCGCTGGGCAATGCGGAAGTCCAGGTTTATACCGGCGCCAATCCCGCGAACTCCGAAGGCCAAGGCCTCTCGGGCTTCGTCAATCAGGTCATTAAGACCGGAACCTTTCCGGGCTACGGAACGGCGAATCTAGGAATCGGAACGCCGTCGTTCTACCATCGAGCGGCAATCGAAGTCGGTGGTTCGACGCCGGATCGGCTCTTTTCGTACTACGTCGGCATTGCCGGCCTCAACCAATCGTACAACTACATCAACGGTAATAACGGCTCGGAGTACGACAATTGGCTCGGCCCCGTAGACGGCATCGTCGGCAATCCTCTCCGCTCCAAGACTCCCAACCCGTACAGCCAAAACTTTGCGCCGGGATGGTCGCTGTTCTATGGCGGCTTGGGCAATACGTATTTCCCGCTGGGACCGACTAACTGGCCGAACAACGGCTCGTCTCTCGGGACCGCGACGATCTACGGGCGCGACACCGTCGTCAACCTCCACATCGGCATTCCGCATCGCAACGACGCGGGTCGCGACGACATTCAACTGCTTTACGACGATGAGTCGCTGAAAAATCAATTCTACTACGGTGCCAACGCTTGCGCCTCGTCGTTTTGC
>JABCZE010000242.1 GCA_013289785.1 Vulcanimicrobiota bacterium
CGCCGGTATCGACGCGCGCGGCACGCAAGTTGCCATTCACGGCTGGCAGGAGCGTACGCCGGTTAATCGCGACGCGCTCGTGCGCCGCGTCGCGCAGTGGGGTGTCTCACGAATCATCTTTACCGAGATCCGCCGTGACGGTATGGGCGAGGGCTACGACATCGACGCGCTGTCTGCAGTTGCCAACGCCGCCCCGGTCAAGGTTACCGCGAGCGGAGGTGCGCGCAATATCGACGACTTAGTGCTGTTGAAAAGCTCGGTTCCGCCGGCGGTCGACTCTTGCATCGTGGGGAGCGCGCTGTACAACGGGACGCTCGACTTACCCGCCGCAATCTCTGCCGTAGCTTAGGGAAGCCCTGATTTAGCCCAGCTCTTCGTCGGCTCGGGGTTCATTTACCATAGTAAACTTCACCCCTCGCCTCCTCGATCTGAACTAAATCAGGGCTTCCCTTATGCGGGGTATTCTATTCAATATAATCGCGCGGGAGGTCGCTTGGGAGGCGCGTTACGATTTCATAGTTGATCGTGTCGGACCATTCCGCCCAGTCGTCGGCGGTAACGGCGCTCTCGCCGTCACGGCCGATGAGCGTCACCGCCGATCCAACGTGCGCGTTCGGCGCGTTCGACAGATCGATCTGCGTCATGTTCATCGCGACTCGGCCGACGATGGGACAGAGGGCGCCGTCAACGACGAACGCGCCGCGATTCGACAACGCGCGCGGCACGCCGTCGGCATAACCCGCCGGAACGACGCCGATGCGCATGTCTCGCGGGGCGTGAAAGCTGCCGCCGTAACCGACCGAAGCACCGGCGGCAACCGTGCGAACGACGATGAGTTCGGAGACGTACGAGAGCGCGGGACGCAGGTCGAGCGGCTTCTCTTTCATCGCGGCACTCGTTTGCCGCGACGGCATCAATCCGTAGAGCGCGATGCCGAAGCGGGCCATGTCCAAGTGCGTTTGCGGCCACAACATCGCGGCTGCGGACGCGGCGATATGTCGAATCGGCGCGAGCCCGCTGCGATCGAGCAACGGTTTAACGCCACGGAGCGCGCGTTCGAAGGCGTCGAGCTGATGCATCGTGTAGGGCGAGTCGATCTCTTCCGCGGCGGCAAGATGCGAGAAGATCCCGCCCACCGCGATTTCCGCAGCGCTCGCGAGGCGTTCAACGGCGCCGCTGAGTTCTTCGGGTTCGACGCCGAGCCGGTTGAGGTCGGTATTCACCTTGACGTGAACGAAGGCGCGGGTTCGGCGTTTGGCCGCGGCGGCGGCGAGCCGCCGGGCAAACGGACCCACGTTCCAAACCGCAAGCTCGAGGTTCGCGCCCAGCGCTTCATCGAGCGCCCCCGGTGGCACCGGCCCCAGCACGAGTATCGGCGCTGCGATTCCAGCCGCACGGAGGGCCAAGCCTTCCTCGACGCTGTAGACGCACAGGCGCGTTGCGAGCGGCTCGATTACCCGGGCCGTTTCCAGCAAGCCGTGCCCGTAGGCGTTACCCTTGACGACGAACGCCGCGCGTTGCGGCCCGACGAGCCGCCGAAGGACGTCGCCGTTGTGACGCAGCGCCGGCAGCGAGATGCGCAGTCGTCCGATCATGCTTGGAGGGTCCATTACGGAAAAAGCAGAGGCCCTCCCGGTAAAAGGCGGCGCAGGCGCAAGAGGAGGCTGGAAGAAGGTGATCGCCCATGGACCAGTTCGATCCGCACGTTCGCTGGTTGCTCGCGGCACCGATTTATCTGATTGCATATGCGCTGGCGGCCTTCGTCTTTTGGGCGATGGCAAAGCGGCGCGGGATGGCAACCGACGGCATCGCCCGAGTTATGGCGGCCGGCCTGATCGGCGGCTTGGTTGGGGCAAACCTCGTCCAACTGCTGGCCACCGGTCTCCCCGGTAAAACGATCGAAGGCGGGATTGCCGGCGGGTGGCTCGCCGTTATTTGGATGAAACGAAATTTGGGCATCACGCGGCCGACCGGCGATCTCTTCGCGCTTGCGATTCCCGCGGGTGAAGCGATCGGCCGAATCGCTTGTTTCGTCGGTGGCTGCTGTTATGGAAAGGCGGCCGGCGTTGCGTGGGCCGTCCACGATCACGGCGCGTGGCGCCATCCTGCGCAACTCTATTTGAGTCTTGCCGCCGCCGCGTGCTTTGTCGCATTACTGTGGATCGAGCGGCGGCGCTTCTTACCCGAGAACGGGCTCTTTTACTTGGGTGGAGTGCTGTTCTGCGCCGACCGGTTCGTCGTCGAGTTTTTCCGCGACAACGCGCCCGCGGCCGGCATGACGCTCGCGCAATGGGCGTGCTGCGCGGGCGCCGGCATCTTCGCCTGGAAGCTCGCGAAGTTAATCGGGCCGCGCGAAATGAAACCCCGAACCGTCGCGGCGTGCCGCTAGGCGCCGGCGAGCGATGCCCCAAGTGCGGAATCGGTCTGCCCGGCGATGGTCTCTATTGCCCGAACTGCGGCGCGGCGCGAGTGGCCGACTCAGATGGGTCGAGCACCGGTGCGTTGGTCTTCATGTTCGTTGCCGGCGCCGCCGCGGCGCTGCCGGTATGGTGGGCGCTATCGCTGATAGGCTTGGGGCTTCTCGGCAACGTCGGACGGCCGGCAGGGTATACGCCCGAGTTCTACGTGTCGTGGGGATCGACGGGCTATTTCATCTTCTTAACGGTGCTCGCGTTGGTTGGCCTGATCGTCGCCGCCCGAATGAGGCTCTCTTTGCCCCTTCGCGTTTTTATCATCGCGTTTCTATGCGTCACGCTCGGACTATTCTCAATCTGCGATATCTTCGCCCTATCACAGTCGCGAGGATGAGCTAGCATTTGGCAACGAACTCCCCCTCGACCGGCGCGTTCGTCGGCGGCATCTTCGTCGGGATCATCCTTGGCGGTGTCGCGTCATTTGTTGTTACGCTGGGGATCGTCGCGGTTGTCGGGGCCCACTTCGCGCGATTCATGGTAAACCCGGCGTACGCTTTCCTGGGCGTTTACGCGCTCGGAGTTTTATTTGGAATCGTGGCGATTCGATTGATTCGGGTGCGCCTAGACTTCCTGAGCGGATTGGCGACCGGCGGCGCCGCGTCGTTCTTAGGAGTTACGGCGCTGTGCAACACGCTGCTCGGCGGCCTGGGATCGATGCACTAAAACCGTGACGCTGCCCGTTTACGATTACACGATCCTCAAGAGCGTCCGCGCGGTCTGCCCGCGTTGCTTCGCGGAAAATCCTGGTTTCGATCCTGAGTTTCCGACCGACATCTGTGACGGGCATCTCGTCGAGCGCGACGGCGCAGTTTACTTGCGCCGGTGGTGCAGGCGCGCCCACGGCGAGGTCTGGTCGCTCTACGAAGAGGATGCGGCGCTCTGGCGCTACCTGCAGCAGTGGCGCGTGCCGACGAAAATCATTAACCCCGATACGAGCGATCTTTTTCCGGTTCCGATGGGCTACGAGTACGGTTTGGGTCCGGCGCATCTCCAGCATTCGTGCATCTACCTGCTCGATCTCACGACGCAATGCAATCTAACGTGTCCCGCGTGCTATACCAGCTCGAGCCCGGAACTCTCGGCGTACCTTCCGCTGGGCGAGGCCGTGCGCGCGGTACAGACCGCGCTCGAACGCGAAGGCGGCCGGCTCGACGTCGTGATGCTCTCGGGCGGCGAGCCGACGGTGCATCCGCAGATTCGCGAGTTGATCGAGCGTCTCTGCGAGATGCCGATCACGCGAATCCTGCTC
>JABCZE010000243.1 GCA_013289785.1 Vulcanimicrobiota bacterium
CCCGCGGCCGAGTTCGCGTTCAGCGCTACCATCACTGCAGCACGATATCGAGCGTGACGTCGACGGTGTTGCCGATCGTCGGATCGAGTCGCGTTCGGATCATGCCAAACGCATGACGGTCGATTTTCGCCTTCGCGCGATACTCGGGATGCGCCGGATCGCCAATCACGGTGACGTCGAGCCGCTCGGGCTGCGTGACCCCATGAATGGTAAGGTCGCCGTCCATCTCGAACGAAACCGGCCCCGTCGCAGCGATTCGGGTACTCGTGAACGTCCATCGCGGGAACTTCGCGGCATCGAAGAAATCCGGCGACTCGAGCGAGCGATCGCGATCCGGCTCGCCGGTCGTGATGTGCGTCGCGTCGAGCACTGCCGTTACGTTTTCGGGAATCACCGTCCCCGGGTCGAGCGACACGCCGCCGCTCAGGATCGGAACCGTTCCCGTCACGCGTTCGACCCAGATGTGCGCGACGCTGAACTGCGCGCTCGATTTGCCGACGTCGATCGCGCGCGGCGAGGAGCCCGCACCAAACAGCGCACACGCCAGAAGGAGAAGAATCAGCGGCGCGCCGCGCTCAGTACGCAATACTGAACTGCGCATTCATCGTATTGTCGGTTTGAGGCTGGTGCGAAATCACGTCCTCGATCGTGAGGCGCGTGTTCTCGGTCGGACCGTAGCCGCCGAGCAACACGCCGTCGCGCTGGAAGCCGCCGTTCGTATCGGCGGTGCCCTCGTAGCGGGCCTCAAAGAAGAGCTGCCGGTTCAACGCGTAGCGCAGTTGTTCGAAGCCGCCGCTCGAGGTGCAGTTTCCAACGTGCGGCGTGACGCAGTTGGAGTCCGATCCGTCGATGAGCACGGCTTCACTCGAAAAGCGCGTCCACTGGCCGTACGTAAAGCCGAAGCCGGTGCGCTCGAAACGATCGAACGGCCCCAGCGCTGTGGGTCGCAGTCCGTCGTAGCGAAAGGCGCTCAGGGTGAAGGGCCCCATCGCATCTTGCAGATAGGTTTCGGTATCGGCGCCGGTCGGTGCGAGGCCGCTTTGACGGTCGTAGCCGGGCCCGCTGAAAAGTTGCACGTTCAAGCCTCGAAGCGGATCGCCGACGCCCAAACGCACGCCTAACTTCGGATCGAAGAAGTCAAACGGATTCGTGCCCACCGTTTGCACGTAGGGCGTGTAATTTTGGTACGTGTCGCGAAAGGTTTCGGGATCGACCGGCAACGGCAGCGTGAACTGGCCGCCTTGCAGATAGACTGGAATGCGCGCCTCCCACGGATTGACGCGCTCGCTGATCCACGCGTCGCGTAGCAGCCCGGGCTCGCCGCCGTCGACTACGTACTGCTCGACGAAGAAATTCGCACGCGATCCAATGGTCGCCGTCGTGAACGCTTCGACTTCATCGACGATGGCTTTTGGCAATCCGGCGCCGTTGGGCCCGTCGCCCTGATACTCGCTCGAGTCGACGAAATTCGCCTTGACCGAAAGTGGAAATACCGGCCCCGACGAGACGCCCGGAAAGCGTTCGCCGTAGGCTAAAAACGCCGCGCCGAACTGGTTGAGATGCGGAATTACGGAGTGGCATTTTTCACACGTAACGCCGTACTGGTGCGCAAAGAGCGGAATGGCGCGGGCCGCGGCAGGGCTACCCACGAGAAGTGCGGCCCAGAGGGCTGCCGGCCATTTAAGCATCCCTCACAAGATACTTAGGCAAGCCTAACAGTCCTGCTCGATCCCCTCAGTCACCTCATAACGGGGCTGGCTGGATTCCCTATTGCTCGAGTTCTTGCAGCGTGTTCGTGTTGGTATCGGTGTAGAAGAGAACCGTATCGCTGTCGGTCGTGCCGGTCGCAACGAGTCCGAAGATGTCGGCAGTCGAACTCGTGTCGATGGTTTTGGTGTCGAGCACCTTGCCCGACGGCGTTAGTTCCACCAGCGTGTTCCCGCCTTTGGTATTGGCGACGATGAGGTTTCCGTTCGGTAGAAGAGCGGAAGCTACGG
The DNA here is from genome assembly GCA_013289785.1 of Vulcanimicrobiota bacterium. GTDB lineage: Bacteria > Vulcanimicrobiota > Vulcanimicrobiia > Vulcanimicrobiales > Vulcanimicrobiaceae > Cybelea. Next base: position 1,998 of record JABCZE010000243.1, read on the forward strand.
GCGCATTGAGCGGCGAGCCGCTATAGACCAGCGTCGCGCACGTCTTACTCTTGTCAGTGCATTTGAATGTCTTTCCGCCGGGCTGCACCACGATTTCGTCCTTTGCAAGCAAGTTGCTGGCGTTCGAAACCGCGACGACCGTGTTATCGACCCCATCCACGATATAAAGCGTATCGTTGCAAAGGCTACCGATTCTCGTGCTGTTGTATTGAATTCCCGATGGGCCCAAGGCGCTCCAACCTGAACCCTTATTTACCCCGAAGCCGGCTATGACTTGGGTCACTTTCACGTTGCCGGAGCTAACGGGGACGAACGCCAACTTGAGGATTGCGCCGGTCTTGGCATCCGCAATGTAGATGTCCTCAGGAGCGTAAGCCAAACCGCAGAACGCATCGGCGTCGTCAAACGGAGCCTCGATGGGAGAGCCGTGGCTCTTCTCGAACTTGCCGCTTTGGTTGAACCGCGAAACCAGACCGCTGGCTAGCCCCGCGCCGTAGACTTGATTCGTCGCCGTGACTGCGTCGCCGTCGCAACCCTCGATCTTGGTGCTTTGCGTAAACCTTGCCGGTTTCGCGTGCGGGGCTGGCTCGAGCACTTCCATCGTGGTGCCTTTGTCGGCAGTGCCCGCAGAGTCGGCGAAGTTGCAAACGAGCACGTCCCCTTTCTTTAGCAGCCCGAAGGTGGATCGGACCAGGGAGATTGCGCGCGGGCCCATGTCGCCGTTTTTCGGGTCGACGGTCGAGCCGATTTCGACGTTCTTCGTGAGCTTTTTCAGGATCGAGGTCGTGTCGTTTGGAACGACGGTACTCGCGCCGGGCGCGGAGACTTGCGACGTGTAGCTTGGAACCGATGCGTTTCCTCCACACGCCGAAGTTGCAAACAGTGCTCCCGCGGTCAGCATAAGCACGCGACTCTTGAAAGTTGGCATTCTAAACCTCGCTCCTAACGCAGTGGTAACGAAGCGGGCTTCGAAGTGGTTCTTTCGTCGCCTGCAAGACCGAGCGACCGCTGTCCAACTTTCACGAGGATCGCCCGCGGCCGCCAGGCCCATCGAGGCGCTCTCCGAATCAGTCGGCTAGCCGGCGGTTCCCCGATTGCGACCCTTGCGAGCAGGTTCGACCTGCCGCTTGGCGCGGTCTCGGTCGAGAAATAACCTGCGGTCCTGTCTACTCAAAAGGAGTAACGTTGTGAATTCGACTGGTTTAGTAAAATACGCCGGCGCTCTGCTTGCCCTCGCGATCTGCTCGGCGTGCGCCGCCTCGACGGTCGCGCCCCCGAACGCTGCGCTCAATGGCGGATACGGCAGTGAGACGACGGCGGCGGTGAGCCGGAGTTTGATCGTGTTGCCCAGCTACCCGGCGACCGTTCCCGATCGCGACGTGAAGTCGAAGTTCTATGAGTACGTCATCAACGACTACGGTAGCTACGCCACTATCTTCGACTATCCAAACAGCGACAAGCAGATCGGTACGATCTATGACAAAGTCGGCGGCCAAGGGTGCACCAACGTGCTTTACGGCTATGGGAAGAAGACGTTCTGGATCGTCGCCGGCGCTGACCAGATCTCGGAGTATAGCGTGCCCCAGAAGCTGCTTAGGAACTTGTCAGTCTCCGTCGGTATGCCATCCAGTTGCGCCATGAATACCAGCGGCGACCTAGCCGTCGGGATCTTGTCGGGTGCGGGTGGCGGCGACATCGTGATCTTCGAGCACGCGAGGGGCAAG
>JABCZE010000244.1 GCA_013289785.1 Vulcanimicrobiota bacterium
GTTTGCGACGATCAGGTTGCCGTTGGGCAGGATCGCCATCGCGACCGGCTTGTCGAGCGGCGAGCCCGCTTTGACCAGCGTCGCGCACGACGTACTGGGATATTCGCACTGGAACTTCTTGCAACCGGGCTCGACGGTGATTTCGTCGGGCAGCAAAAGGGTGCTGGCATGCGTGATTTCGACCACGGCATTACATGCGCCGTCGGCGACGAAGAGATCGTCGGCCTTGTTGTTGCACGAAGCGGACCCGGGAAGAGCGCCGCACCAATACGCGATGCCCGATGGCCCTAGCGCGCTCCAGCCCGAACCTTTGTTGACGTCGAAACCTTTGACCAGCTCGGTCACGTTGTTCGACCCGTAACCGCCGAAACTGTAACCATCCAGGGCTCCGGTATCGGCGTTGCCGATGTAGACGAGCTCCGGTGAATAGAGGTACAGAGGCGGGGCGTCGGCATCGCCGAGCGGTTGCGTGATCGGATTGCCGTAGGTCTTCTTAAGTTTTCCGGTCTCGTCGATCCAGGACATCACATTGCTCGTGATTCCGGTCGCGTACGTTTGATCGCCGCCGCTGATCGCGCTCCCGTCGCATCCTTCAATCTTCGCGTTTTGAACGAACGTCGCCGGCTTCGAGCCGGGCGTTGGACTGAACCGTTCGATCGTCGTTCCCTTGCCGGGGGTGCCGGACGAGTCCTCAAAGTTGCAGACGAGCAGGTTGTTCTTCTTCAGCGTCTTGTAGTTATACAGAACCACGGTGACGGCACGCGGACCCATGTCGCCGTTGCCGGGATCGACGGTCGAGCCGATCGTGACGTCTTTGGTTAGCAGCTTCAGAACCGACGTCGTGTCGGCCGGTGGCGCCACCGATGCTCTGGAACCGGCTGCATCCGAGTTGCTTGGCGGCACACTCGAAGTTACGGCACCGCTTCCGCCGCATGCCGGCACCGTTAAAATCAGGCCGGCTGCAAGCAGTGCCGCGCGAGCGTTTGAAAGGGGCATTCTAAACCTCATTGGTCAGTCGAGTTACTGGAGAATTTGCCTTTCGAATTAGGCGCATTGGCCCCTGCCGATGGCGAGCGACCGCCGTCATCTTTCATCAAAAAGATCGAGCAAAGAAAACCATAGTCATCCCTACCCCAATGATAATGACGACGGCACGCGAGACCGGCTGCGGCAGGCGCCGAAAAAGACGCGCGCCAAAGTACCCGCCTGCCAATGCAAGCGCCGCCATGGGCACGGCAAAGCGCCAGTCGACGATGCGGGCGAGGACGAACGGCACCAACGCAACGCCGTTGATCGCCACGGCAAGCACGTTCTTGATTGCATTCTGCGCGTTAAGGCTTGGGAGGCCGGAAAACGCAAGCACGGCTAGCATCAAGATCCCCATGCCGGCGCCGAAATAGCCTCCGTAGATCGCAACGGCAAACTGGGCTGCGATCTGCCACGGTGCGTGGCCCGGCGCGCGCTCGGTTCGGCGCCTCAGCAGGGGGCTGACGGCAAAAAGCAGCGTCGCGAAAAGCAGCAGCCACGGAATCAAATGCACGAACAGCGCTTGCGGTGTGTGCAGCAGCAGCAACGCGCCGATGAGCGATCCCACGGCACTCGTAACGAGAACCGGAAGCAAAAGCGACCGATTCTCGCGCACGTCCTCGCGGTAGCCGCGCGCGCTCCCGATCGTGCCGACCCACATCGCCGCGTTGTTCGTCGCGTTTGCCGAAATCGGCGGCACGCCGGCAAAGACCAGCGCGGGAAAGGAGAGGAAGCTTCCTCCCCCAGCCACACCGTTGAGCATACCTGCCGCAAACGCGGCCACCGCGGGCACGAGGAGTTGGGTTGCGGACATGCCTCCGAAAACTAGAGCGCGGCGCGCTCGCGCTTGGTAACGCGATAGACGCGGCGGACGGTCTTTAGCTTTTCGAGTTTGGTCAGGAGCTTGTGGAGATGGTCGAGATCGCGAATCTGCACCGTCAGGCTCGCTACCGCGACCGTATCCTTGCGAACTCGAGCGTTGACGGAACTCACGGAGGTTTTTAGCTCCGCAAAGACGCCCATGATGTCTTGTAGCAGCTGCGAGCGGTCGTCGGCCTCCACCTCGATATCGACGAGATGCGTTAGACCGGCATCGGTAAGCCATTGCGCTTGCATGATCCGTTCGGGCGTCGCATTCATGAAGCCGACGTTGGGGCAATCGGCGCGGTGTACGCTGACGCCGCGGCCGATCGTAACGTACCCCATGATCGGATCGCCCGGTACGGGAGAGCAGCACTTCGAAAGGCGAACCAGCACGTCGTCGACGCCGGCAATTCGCACGCCGCTCGAACGGCGCACGCTCTTGCGCAGTGGCGGCTTGCGGCCGATCTTGGTAAAATCGACGACGTTGTCGTGCTTGACTTCGTCGCGGACGCGGTTGGCAACGGACTGCGCGGAGGCGTCGCCGAATCCGATCGCCGCGAAGAGATCCGTCGGCGTCGCGTAGTTCAAGCGTCCCGCGATTCGTTCGATCAACTCGCCGCGAGCGGCGTCGGGACGCAGCCCCGCCCGCGCCAACTCCTGCTCGAGCGCCTCCTGGCCGGCCAGCACGTTCTCCTCGCGGCGCTCTTTACGGAACCACTGCTTGATCTTGTGCTTGGCGCTGGACGTTTTGACGATCGAGATCCAGTCCAGCGACGGCCGCCCGCTCGACTTGTTGACCAAGATCTCGCAGATGTCGCCGTTTTGCATTTGATAGTCCAGTGGAACGATACGGCCGTTCACCTTCGCGCCCACGCAGTGGTTACCGACGTCGGTATGCACTTGGTACGCAAAGTCGAGCGGCGTCCCGGAGGCCACGATCGAATAGACGTCGCCGCGCGGCGAGAAGACGAAGACTTGGCTGTCGAACAGGTCGAGCTTGAGGTTCTCCATGAAGACGCGCGAATCGCGCATGTCTTTCTGCCACTCGAGCAGCGCTCGCAGCCACGACAGCTTGTTCTCGAACTGGTCCGTCTTGCCGCCTTCTTTGTAACGCCAATGCGCTGCGATGCCGTACTCACCGGTGCGGTGCATCTCCCAAGTCCGAATCTGGATTTCGAGCGGATCGCCGCTGGGGCCGACGACGGTGGTATGCAGCGACTGGTACATGTTGGGCTTGGGCATCGCGATGTAATCTTTGAACCGTCCCGGCAACGGCGTCCACATCGCGTGCACCGCCCCAAGCGCGGCGTAGCAGTCTTTCACACTGTCGACGATGATGCGAATTGCCGTGAGGTCGTAGATCGTCGAGAAGTCCCGGCCTTTGCTGATCTTCGAGTAGATCGAGTAGAAGTGTTTTGGCCGGCCCTGGATCTCGGCGTTGATCTTCAGTTCTTTGAACTCGTCGCGCAGGCGCGCGATCGCCTGCTCGACGTCGGCTTCACGCTCTCGCCGCGTCTTGGCCACTCGCTCGACGATATCGTGATACGGGCCGGGATCGAGGTAACGCAGGCACTCGTCTTCGATCTCCCATTTGATCTTCCAGATCCCCAGACGGTGCGCGATCGGCGCGTAGATGTCGAGCGTCTCGCGCGCGATCGCCTGCTGCTTGGCGGGCGGGAGGCTGCCCAACGTCCGCATGTTGTGCAGCCGGTCGGCCAGCTTGATGATGATGACGCGGATGTCTTTGGCCATTGCCAAGAACATCTTGCGAAGATTCTCGACTTGCGCGTCTTCTTTGGATTGGTATGGGATACGGGTCAGCTTC
>JABCZE010000245.1 GCA_013289785.1 Vulcanimicrobiota bacterium
GGCGTCCGACGGCGGCGTGCTGGTACGGGCAAGCGACTGGTGGTATTACACGCTGCGGCCGCGACAGGCTGCGGAGTGCGAAGTTTACGCGAGCGGCGACGTTCGTTGCGACAACGTGCCGCCGTATCCGTCCGACAGCGCGCTCGTGCTCTTACCGCTGCTGGCGCAGAACTTCTTTAGCCCAGCTCTGCCGGGGAGTCCGTCGTCGTGGCAGCAGAAGTTTGCCGTGTCGCTCTCAAAGGGCGCGTTCGTAACGTCGGTAACCCTGAATCTCGGTGCGACTCCGCAGAGCGACGGGCGGCTGTTGGACGTAAAGTCAACGGGCGACATTCGGCAGCTCGATCGCCGGCAGCTCCACGTGTTGGAAAATGGCGAGTTCGTCTACGACCGCGCGGCATCGGTTCCGGTCGCCGTTCACGACGTGCGCGGGCATCTGCCGACCAACAGCGTCTATTCGCAGACGTCGGTCGACTTGCGGCTTACCAAGGACTCCGACCCGACCGATACCTCATTGCTGCAGCGGCTCGATAAAGTACGCTTTGCGGTTACGCAGGGCGACTAACTAGGAGTCTGCCGCAGACTACTAGCCGGCCGACGTTTTCCAGAACTTCGGGCACAGCAGCGTATTGACTTGCTCCCCGGCGAGCCCGTCGACCATATCCTCGGTAACGTTGAGGATAATGGTTTGCGGCCAGCCGGCCCACGGAACCGGAAACGGCATCGGTATTCGCACGTAGTGATATTGATGCGTCGGGGTTCGCAGGCGTAGCGTGAGTTGTTGCTGTGTATTGGCGGACGCGTCTGAATAGAGCCACGCGTAATACGAGTCCTGGTCGTTCTCGAGCACGATGTGCAGCGGCAGCGGTTGGGGAATCGGCTTGCCGCACGTCACCGCGCTCTTGTCGAAGCTGACGAAGGTCGGTTGCACGTAGAGGAAGGATTGCGGCGCCGTTCCGGAGAGCAGCAGCGGCGTTGGAGGCGGCGGGACCGGCGGATCGCTGAGCCTCTCGGTTATACTGCGATCCTGCCCCGCGATGAAGTACACGTAATCGGTTGCCGAGCAGTGGTACTTGGGCGCGGCGAGATCGAGCCGATAGAGCCCGAAGGCGCTATCGAACTCCACGATCGCCTCCGCATCGTCGCCACGCTGGAAGCTGTAGGTTTTGTCGACCTGCACCCGGCCGATTCGGTCGGCCAGACGGACGCGCAGCGCAATGCTGGTGCCTGCCGGGGCACGCGTGACGGCGCCGCAAAACCCGGCATGCAGAACGATATGAGCGAGCGCAAGCATCGTCACACGCTTCGGCCTTCGGCCGGCGGCTCCATCCATGAAGCTTGCCCGGCCTGGAGAAGGCCGAGTCGTCACGACGGATAACTTCATCTTCATGCCAGCGCGTAACGTCAACGATTTCACGATTCGCGTGGCGACGGTCAACGGCTCGGGGAGCCAGTCCTCCAATCTCGTGCTGACCAACGCCATCGCGCGCCTCGGGATTCCGGTCGCTCCGAAGAACGTATTTCCCTCGAACATCGAGGGTCTCCCGACGTGGTTCGACGTACGCGTCAGCGCGCTTGGCTATCAGTGCCGCGCCCGCGACTTCGACGTTCTCCTCGCGCTCAATGCGGCGACGTGGCAGCAAGACGTTGCCGGCGTCAAGCCGGGCGGCGCCGTCGTCCACGAAGAGAGCTATCCGGTGAAGGGCGATACGCTGCGCGAAGATCTGATCTACTACCCCGTGCCGTTTACGGCGCTGGCGAAGGAGCACTTCGCCGACAAGGGCGACCTTCGCAAATATCTCATGAACATGATCTACGTCGGCGTGCTCGCGCAGTTGCTCGAGATTCCATTGGCGACGATCGAAGAGAGCCTGCGCTCGCAGTTTCGCAGCAAGGCGTCGGCCGTCGAGCTCAACCTCGCGGCGGTGCGCGTCGGCTTGGAGTACGCGCAGCAGCATCTCGAGAAGCACGACCCCTGGCGCTTAATCCCAATGACCGGAAAGACCGACGGTCTGATGTTCATGGAAGGCAACCGCGCCGCGGCGCTGGGGTGCGTCATGGGTGGTTGCACGGTCGCCGCGTGGTATCCGATCACGCCGTCGTCGTCGCTCTGCGAATACTTCATTCAGTATTGCGATCGCTATCGCATCGACAAAGAGACCGGCGAACGGAGCGTGGCGATCGTTCAAGCCGAAGACGAGCTTGCCGCGGCCGGGATTGTTTTTGGTGCGGGCTGGGCCGGCTCGCGCGCGATGACGTCGACCTCCGGCCCGGGTATTTCGTTGATGGCCGAATATGCGGGTTACGGTTATTTTGCCGAAGTCCCGGGCGTGATCTTCGACGTCCAGCGCGCGGGGCCGTCCACCGGCTTGCCGACGCGAACGATGCAGGGTGACGTGTCGTTTGCATACACGCTCTCCCACGGCGATACCAAACACATCGTGCTCCTTCCGGCAACCGTCGCGGAAGCGTACGAGTTTGCGATGGATGCGTTCAACCTGGCGGAACGCTTTCAAACGCCCGTATTCGTGCTCAGCGATCTGGATCTGGGGATGAACCCCTGGCTCACGCCGGCGCTTCCCTATCCCGAGAAGCCGTTCGACCGCGGAAAGGTGCTGGGCGCCGACGACTTAGGTTCGATGAAGTCCTGGGGCCGCTATCGCGATGTGGATAAGGACGGAATCACCTACCGCACGCTGCCCGGAACCAATCATCCCGGCGCCGGATTTTTCACCCGCGGCACCGGGCACGATGAAGAGGCTCGTTATTCAGAACTCCCCGACGTTTGGGAGCGCAACCTCGATCGGCTCAACCGTAAGACTGAAACGGCCAGGAGGGCCGTTCCGGCACCCGTCGTCGAGGAGAAAAAGAGTTCCAAGATCGCGGTTCTGGCGTACGGTACGACGCATCACGCGGTAGTGGAGGCGCGCGACTTCTTGCGCGACTCGGGAATAGAGCTCAACTATATGCGCGTGCGCGCGCTGCCGCTCTCGCCGGAAGTCGCAACCTTCGTGAAACGCCACGATGTGGTCTACGTCGTCGAACAGAACCGCGACGGACAACTCTACGGCATTCTACGAACGGAGCTCCCAACACACCTGATCGGCCGGCTGGAATCGATTCGGCACTACAACGGCGTGCCGATCGATGCCCACGCCATTATCGATCCTCTGCTCGACGCGCAGCGCGCGCCGGCGGTGGTCGCGGAGTAAGTATGACGGCAAACGTAAACATCATCGGCCTCGCTCGCGAAGTCTATAAAGGGCTCCCCACGACCCTTTGCGCGGGCTGCGGGCACAACTCGATCACCAACCATCTGATCAAGGCGCTCTACGACTACGGGGTTGAGCCGCATAAGCTTGCCAAGATGAGCGGCATCGGGTGTTCCTCGAAAACGCCGGCCTATTTCGTCGAGCAGGCGCACGGTTTCAACGGCCTGCACGGACGCATGCCGTCGGCGGCTACGGGAGCTAAGCTTGCCAACCGCGAGCTGATGGTCCTCGGCATCAGCGGCGACGGGGATACAGCGAGCATTGGTTTGGGGCAGTATTGCCACATGATTCGGCGGAACGTCGACTGCACGTATATCGTCGAGAACAATGGCTGTTACGGGCTCACCAAAGGGCAGTTCTCGGCGACTGCCGACGTCGGCTCGACGCAAAAAGGCGGAAAGGTCAACGAGTACGCGACGATCGACATCTGTGGGCTGGCGA
>JABCZE010000246.1 GCA_013289785.1 Vulcanimicrobiota bacterium
CGACGAGGCGCTCGGGCGAATAGAGGCGCGCGAGATCGTGAAGTAGGCCCGCCAGCCGCGCCTTTCGCGGATCGGCGCCGTGCCGCTGCGCGAGGAGGTCGGCAGCGCGCGCAACGCGCACGCTGTGCGCGAACCGGTGCCGCTGTCCCAAATCTTCTTCAACGCGCCGTATCAGTTGTGCGAACGAGGGCATCAATCCCCCAAGCTCGCGCGCAAAACCCCGAGACGGTTGCGGTAGAGGTCGCTCTTGAGGCTGCCGGCCCACATGATCAGCGCGCTCTCGTTGTCGTCGCTGTAGTATCCGGCGCGCATCGTGACCGTCGTGAAACCATACTTGCGATAGAGCCGCTGCGCGACCGTGTTGCTTTCGCGAACCTCGAGCGTCATCCAGCCGGCACCGCGATCGATCGCTTCGTCGATCAGGCGCATCAGCAGCACTTCGCCAAATCGCCGGCCGCGGTAATCGGGGTCAACCGCCAGCGTCGTTATGTGGGAGTCCTCTAAGATCACCCAAATGCCGCCGTAGGCTACGATGCGATCGTCGACGCGCCCCACGTAGTAATGCGCCAGCTTGTTCGTGCTAAGCTCGTTGTAAAAGGCGTCGTTCGGCCAAACCGTGGTGAAGCAGGCGCGCTCGATGCGCGAAACCGCGCCAACGTCGGGCGTCGTCATCGGCGCGACCGAGAAGCGCTCGGGCCGGTGCGCCGGCCGGTGAAGCTCCATCTTCACGCGACGCGCACCTAGGGTTTCGGAGCCTTGGCGGCGGGAAGTTCGCCATAATCGGCGCGCACTGCGTGAAGGCTTGCCGCGGGCGCGCGCGAGCCGGCGGCCAGAGCTACTGCTGCGGCTGCGGGCGTGACGGCCGGATCGACGAAGTGCACCGGGTAACCGCGTTCGGCGAGCGCGTCCAGAACGTCCTTCGACGCGCCGACGACGTCGAGCGCCGCGCGACCCGCCTGGGGAGGGCAAGCCGGGCGGGGGAGCAGCCCGTCGAGAACCTCGGCGATTCTTCCCGAAGCGCGCCGGGTCTTGTCACCGCAGCGATACCGTGCCGAGATGACGCCCGGCCGCCCGACGACGACGGTAAGAACTCGTTCAAAAGTGCCGCCGTACTCGAGCGAATCGAACGACGAGACCGGAACGAGCGGGAGCCTCCAGGCGGCCGCGAGCGCTTTCGCATAAGCGATCGCGATGCGCAACCCCGTAAAGCCGCCGGGCCCGATGCCGACGGCGAGACGATCGAGCCTCCCGGCCGGCAGCTTCGCCTCGTCGAGGACGCGCTGCACGAGGATGAGGCCGCGCTCGAGTGCGACATTCCCCGCTTCCCGTACGCCGGCGGCCACCCGATTTTCGCAAGCGACCGCGGCCGAGAAACCGCCCAGCGCTCCGTCTAGGGCAAGAACGTTCACTCCGGTTCGCGAAGGCAAAGAGTGCGAGGATTGTCGCCGGCGCCTTCCATTTCTATCTCGTACCGGCGCGGCGGGAGAATGTGGGGCGCGTTGCGCCACCACTCGACGAGCACGACCGAATGACCGTCGAACGCTTCGTCGAGGCCCAGCTCGACGACTTCGCGTGGATCGTCGATCCGGAAAAGATCGATGTGGTCGATGGTTGGATCGCCGTCGTAGCGGTGCCAAAACGTGAAGGTCGGACTAAGGGTTGGATCGGAACCGTGAAGTGCCCGCACGATCGCTCGCACCAGCGTGGTCTTGCCGGAACCCAGGGGTCCCGAGAGGCCGACGACGTCGCCGGGTTGCAGGCGCCGCGCAAACGTCGCGGCAAATGCGTAGGTTGCCTCTTCGGAGTGAAGAGTGAGAGTAAAGTGCGGCCCGGAGCCGAGTCGAAGGGCATTATTCATGAATACAGGTAAGTATTGAACAACGATACCGTAACGCAGGTCAATGTTGAAGACGAGATGCGAGAGAGCTATCTCTCGTATGCGATGTCGGTCATTGCCTCGCGGGCCCTCCCCGACGTTCGCGACGGCCTCAAGCCGGTCCAGCGCCGGATTCTCTACGCCATGCGCGAGATGGGGCTCGACCCTAGCAAGCAGCACCGCAAAAGTGCCGGCGTCATCGGTGACGTGCTCAAGAGTTATCACCCTCACGGGGACAGTTCGGTTTACGATGCCCTGGTTCGCATGGCGCAAGATTTTACGCTGCGCTATCCGCTGGTCGACGGCCACGGAAACTTCGGCTCGATCGACCCCGATCCGCCCGCCGCCTACCGCTATACCGAGGTGCGCCTGGCCCGGACGGCGCTCGACATCCTCGCCGACATCGACAAAGAGACCGTTCCGTTCGTTGCCAACTTCGACAACCAAGGCGTCGAACCGAGCGTTTTGCCGGGGCGTTTGCCGCAGCTCTTGATCAACGGCTCCAGCGGCATCGCGGTCGGCATGGCGACCAATATTCCGCCGCACAACCTCAACGAGATTTCCGACGCGATCGTCGCGTTACTCGACGATCCTCTAACGACCGACGACGCGCTCTGCGACATCGTCAAAGGGCCGGATTTTCCAACCGGCGGAACGATCTTAGGCCACGAGGCGATCCGCGAAGCCTACAAGACCGGTCGCGGCTCGATTACGATTCGCGGCAAGGCCGAGATCGTCGAGGAACGCGGCAAGCACAAGATCGTCATCACCGAAATACCGTATCAAGTCTATAAGAGCCGCATCCTGGAGGCCGTCTCCGAAGCCTATTCTGAAAAGCGAATCGCCGGCATATCCCGGATGGACGACGAGTCGAACCGCAAGGGCATGCGCGTCGTCATCGAGCTATCGAAGAACGCGACGCCGAAAATCGTACTCAATCAGCTCTTCAAGCACACCCCGCTGCAGGCGACGTTCGGCTTCAACATGCTGGCGCTCGTGCCGGTGGGGACGGCACGTCCCAACGGCTCGGCCGCGATCGAGCCGCAGGTGCTCAGCCTCAAACAACTGCTCGAGCATTTTATCGCGCACCGTAAGAACGTCATCGTGGCGCGAACGACGTACGACCTTCGCAAAGCGCAAGAGCGCGCGCATCTGCTCGAAGGCTATCGCATCGCGCTCGACAACATCGATGAGGTCATCGAGATCGTTCGCGGAAGCCAAACGACCGACGAGGCCAAGCAGCGACTGTCGGCACGATTCGAGCTGAGCGAGCTTCAAGCACAAGCGATCGTCGATATGCGCCTGCGCACCCTCGTCGGGCTCGAGCGCCAGAAGATCGAGGATGAATACGCCGAGCTGATCAAGACGATCGCGGAGCTGGAAGACATTTTGCGCAGCCCGTTGCGGGTCGCGCAGATCGTCAAGAGCGAGACGCTTGACGTCAAGAAGCGCTTCGGCGACGAGCGGCGCACCAGCATCGAGCCGGCCGAAGACGAGCTGTCGATCGAGCAGATCACGCCGAACATCGACGTGGTGGTCACCTATACCGTCGGCGGTTACATCAAGCGCGTCACGTTGGATACGTTTCGAACCCAGAGCCGCGGCGGCCGCGGGGTGACCGGCATCTCGAATCTCAAGCGCGAAGACGTGGTGAGCAACTTCTTCATCACCAAGACGCACGACCACGTTCTCTTCTTTACCAATAAGGGCCGCGTCTATCGCTTGCGGGGGTACGAGATCCCCGATACCACGCGGCAGGCTCGCGGCACGGCGCTGGTCA
>JABCZE010000247.1 GCA_013289785.1 Vulcanimicrobiota bacterium
GGGATCAGCCGCGTGGCCTTTCCGATTGCGACGGGAAGCACGCCGGCGGCCTGCGGATCGAGCGTTCCGAGATGACCGGCGGCGATCTTTCGATCGCCTCCATAGATCGCGTAAATTCTGCGAACGCGCGCGACGACGCGCGCCGAAGTCGGGCCAGCTACCTTAAAGAGGTTGACGAAACCGATCATGCCGCCGCCGGTGCCGGCGAGCTAGAGACCTTGTGCGACCAACGCCGCCTCGACGCCGGCGATCGCGTCGCGCAGCGTTCCGTGGTAGGTCAAGCCGGCTGCGCGGAAATGACCGCCGCCGCCCAAACTCCCGGCCACGGCCTGCACGTTGAGGCGCCCGCTCGAACGCAAGGAGACGCGGATCTCGCCTTCGATCGCCTTGAAAAGCGCCGCGACGTCGACCCCTTCCTGTCCGAGCAAAACGTTGACGGTGTCTTCGGTGTCTTCGCCGTCCGCGCCGGTCTGCGCCAGCATTGTGTCGTCGACGTAGGAGTAGCAGTAGCGTCCGTCGTGTTCGAAGCGCATCGCGCCGATGATACAGCCCAAGAGTTTCGTCGCGGCAACGCGCTTATTGGCAAAGATCTCGCGCGTGATGCGCTCTTTGTCGGCACCCAGCCGCATCAGCTCGGCCGAAAGGTCGAGCACGTCCGGCGTGGTGTTCGAGTGCATGAAAGCCCCGGTATCGGTCATGATCGCTGCGAGAATGCAAGTCGCAATCCGCCCGTCGACAACGACGCCGAGCTCGCGGAGAATCCGCATGACCACGCTTCCGGTCGAGCACTCGTTCTCCAGCACGAAGTTCAGCTTGCCGAATAGGGAGTTTCCCAAGTGATGGTCGATATCGAGCATGTTCTCGCGGCCGACCGGCGGCAAAAGCTCGCCCGCACGCCGCCAGTCGCTCATGTCGCAGAACACGTAGAGCGCGTCGTCGCGGACCGGTTTGGGCAGCTCGTTGGAGACGCGATCGGCGTCGGGCAGGAAGCGCAAATTGCGAGGGACGCTGTCTTGCTGAAAGTACGAGACGTTCTTTCCGAGTTTCTTGAGCGCTAGGCCGAGCGCCAGTCCGGCGCCGAGCGTGTCGCCGTCGGGCTTGACGTGACTTACCATTACGAAGGAGCTGCGGCGATGCAGCTCCTCGACGACCTCTTCGACCGACGCGATGCGTGGCGTGCTTTCGATCATTCACTCTCCTCCGGTGTCAAACGTTGCGCCGCGTCGCGCAGCGTCTTCGCCAGCTCGATCGCGCGTTCGGCGGAGCGGTCCTCGACGAAGACCAGCTCGGGCGTGTAGCGCAAGTCGATCTTGCGTCCCAGCTCGCCGCGCAGGAAGCGGCTTGCGTGCGTGAGTGCGTCGAGCGACTGCCGCGCCGCATGGCGGTCGCCGATCACCGACACGAAGACCTTACAGTGCCGCAAATCGTCGCTCACTTCGACGTGCGTTACGGTAACGAAAGCGAGCCGCGGATCCTGCAGCTCCTGCGAGATCAGCATTCCGAGAATGCGCTGGATCTCGTGATCGATCTTCGCGATCCGCTGGGCCTTCACGCGCGCGCCAGCTCCGCGGCGACCTGCTCGAGGGCGTACGCTTCGATGACGTCGCCCTCTTTGAGGTCTTGAAACTTGGCGATCTGAATGCCGCACTCGAAGCCTTCCGCGACTTCGCGAACGTCGTCCTTGAAGCGGCGAAGGCTTTCGATTTCACCGTCGAACACGACCGCGGCGTCGCGAAGGACTCGTGCCTTCGCATTGCGCGTGATCTTGCCGCCGGTGACGTAGCAACCAACGATGGTTCCGACCCGGCTGACCTTGAAGACTTCGCGCACCTCGGCACGGCCCAGCACGACCTCGCGTTCGACCGGTGAAAGCATGCCCCGCATCGCCTTCTTGAGGTCGTCTTCGATCTCGTAGATAACCTGGTAGAAGCGCAGGTCGACGCCCTCGTTCTCTGCCAGCCGCCGAGCCGTCTCGTCGGGCCGGATGTTAAAGCCGATCAAGACTGCGTTCGATGCGCTGGCAAGGTTGACGTCGTTGGGCGAGATCGCGCCGACGCCGCCGTGGATGACGCGGATCTCGACGTCCTCGGTCGAGAGCGACTCCATGCGCGACTGCAATGCTTCCAGCGAACCCTGACCGTCGGCTTTGATGATCAGGTTGAGCACCTTGTTTCCCTCGGCCGGCATCGACATAAAGGTCTCGAGCGAGACCCGCTGCGATCCGGTTGCCGCCATTCGAACGTCGCGCCGGCGCGTCGCCCGCTTCTCGGCGGTTTCACGAGCTACACGTTCGTCGCTGACCACGCTGAGCGTATCGCCCGCCGACGGGACGTCGGAAAGGCCCATCACCTCGACGGGGATCGAGGGACCGGCCTTCTTCACTTGTTTGCCTTTGTCGTCGATGAGCGCGCGCACTTTCCCAAACGTGCCGCCGGCCACGACGATATCGCCGACGCGCAGCGTTCCGTTCTGCACGAGCACCGTCGCCACGGCACCGCGACCGCGGTGCAACGCCGATTCGATCACCACGCCGGTCGCGCGGCGGTTCTTGTTCGCGCGCAGTTCGCGGATGTCGGCCTCGAGCAGCACCGTATCGAGCAGGCCGTCGATGCCGTCCCCGGTTCTGGCGGAGACCGGGACCATTTCGACGGTTCCGCCCCAATCGACGGGCTGCAATCCTTGCTCGACGAGCTGCTGCTTTACGCGATCCGGCTGCGCGTCGGGCTTATCCATCTTGTTGATCGCAACGACGATCGGAACGCGCGCCGCCTTCACGTGCGCGATCGCTTCTCTGGTCTGCGGCATGACGCCGTCGTCCGCGGCGACGACGAGAATCGCGACGTCGGTTACTTTGGCGCCCCGCGCGCGCATCGCGGTGAAGGCTTCGTGACCGGGCGTGTCCACGAAGGTGATTTTGCGATCGTTGCGCTCGACGGTATACGCGCCGATCTTCTGCGTGATGCCGCCCGCTTCGCCGGCGGCCACATTGGCCTGGCGAATCTTGTCGAGCAGCGACGTCTTGCCGTGGTCGACGTGGCCGAGTACCGTGACGACGGGCGGACGCGGCGTCATCATCTCGGGCTTGTCCTCTTCTTGCTCGACCGTAACTTCTTCGCCGGCCTCTTTGACGACCGCGTTGTAACCAAAGCGCTTGGCGATTTGGATGGCGACGTCGCTCGAGATATTTTGGTTGATCGTCGCCATCGTTCCGATCTTGATGAGTTCGGTTATGACGTCGCGCGCCGGGACGATCATCGACGTCGCCAGCTCTTGCACGGTGAGCAAATCGGGGATTTCGATCGTCTCGAGGGTTCGCGCCGGCGCTGGGGCGGACTCGCCCTTCTTCTTGCGCTGACGCTCTTTTTCGAGCAGCAGCTCCTTCTCGCGGTCCTTTTTGGCGGTGGCCTTCTCCTCATGGCTGCGCGCGCGGTCTCCCGGCCGCGCTCCGCTCGAAGGCGTCGGCGCCTCCGTAGAGGGTCCGGCACCCGGACGGCCGGGCGCGGGACGCATCCCGGGCGTAATCGGCCGGAACGGGCCGTTCCCGGCCGGGCGACGCGGAGGCGGAAGCGGCCGCGGAGCGACTGGGCCGCGCGCGGGGGCGCCCGTCCCTTTGCCGCCCTGGCCGGGCATGACTTCACCT
>JABCZE010000248.1 GCA_013289785.1 Vulcanimicrobiota bacterium
TCGGCGTCGATATGACGTACGGCCACGAGGGCCTGCCGTACGTCACTGAAATCAACATCGCTCGCTTTTTTACAACCCACTATTTTTTCACTAAAGCGGGGCTCAACATGCCCGACATCTATTGCCAGCTTGCGCTTTCCGGAAAGTTCCCAGCCATCGCAAAACGCGTCAACCCGCTGCCCGACGGGTTACTTTGGATCCGGGGAATGGACGTCGAGCCCGTCCTCACAACCGTCGAGGAAGTGGAGCGGCTTGCGGCCGGCGCGGCCGCCTTGGAAGCGCCTTGACGACGATCCTCGTGACCGGTGCCGCCGGTTTTATCGGGCGCCCCCTCGTTTCGCGCCTGCGCGAAACTCCCGGGGCACGGGTGCTGGCGTTGGAGCGCTCGAGCGTCGCGCTTCAGGCGCTCGACGGCGACTATTGGAGAAAGCTCGGCGTCGGCACGATCGACGTGATCTTCCATGCCGGAGCCTATATTCCCAAAGACGCGGCCTCCGCCGATCTCGTCAAGCCCATCGTCGAAAGCAACGTGAACGGCACCGCGGCGCTGCTCGCGAGTCTTCCAAATACGCCTCGCCATCTGGTTTTTGTCAGCTCCGTGGACGTCTACAATCGCGTCGGCGAGCGCACGATCGACGAAACGAGCGAAGTCGGACCGGCAACGCTCTATGGTGCCTCCAAAGTTTTTGGCGAGGAGCTCGTACGAAGCTACGCCCGCAGCACCGGCTGTAACTACAGCATCTTGCGGCTTGGACACATCTTCGGTCCGGGCGAAGAAGTCTTCCGACGCGTCATCCCTAACCTGATCCGTGCGATGCTCCGCGGTGAGCAGCCGCAGCTTAGCGGAGATGGAGCGACCGAGCGCGACTACCTGTACGTCGACGACGCCGTCGGCGCCATCGTCGCGGCCTCGACGCTGCCCGGGAAGATCGATCCTATCAATATCGTCAGGGGCGAGTCGATTTCAATTCTCAACGTCGCCAAGCACGTCGCCGAACTTACCGGGTATAAGGGAGCGTTTTGCTTTTCCGGACATAACGGCGATTCGCTGCGGTTCGACAACGGCGCGATGAAGAGGACGCTTGGGATTCACAAGTTCGTTTCTTTCGCCGACGGACTGGCTCGCGAGATCGCGCACTTTCGCGAGACGGAGTTCGCAACGCGGTGAGGCGCGACCGCGCCACGATTTTTTTGGATCTCGACGGACCGGTGCTGGAGTGCCGCGACCGCCATTACGCCTGCTACGTCGAGCTTTGTTCCCGCTACGGGCGCAAGCCGCGCGCGCCGGAAGGGTACTGGCGGCTTCGCCGCCGCCGCGTCTCCGCGGTCGACCTCTTGATGGCCGGTGGCGTCCGCGAAGATGAGGCGGAACTGCGCAGGTCGTGGATCGACCTTATCGAGCAGCCGCGCTATCTCAGCCTCGATGTGCCGCAGCCGGGGGCGGCCGAGGCGGTCGCCGCCTGGAAGGCCGCCGGCCACCGGCTCATCGTGGCCACGCTGCGACGAGACGCTCGAGCGGCCCGCGCGCAACTCGAACGTCTACGGCTCACCGTACTTTTGGAACGCTTCGTCGTCTGCGATCCCGAACTCGGCAGTATCGGGAAAGCGGCGGCGGCAAGGCATGAGGCAAGGGGAGCCGATCCGCAGGACTGCACGTGGATCGGCGATACCGAAGTGGACGCCGAAGCTGCCGTTGTGCTGGGCTGCTCGAACCTCTACCTCGTGAGCTGTGGGATTCGCAACGCGCGCTACCTTCGCTCGCTGGGCGCCGGCGAAGTCGTGCGAGATCTGGCCGCGCTTGGCGCTTTACAAACCTTTAGAACGATCGAACGTTCAGCAACCCGGCAGCCTTAAACGCGGCGGCAATCTTCGGCGCATCGGCGCCGGCGTCGGGATAGACCACCACTGCGTGACCGTCGGCAATCGCGTCGTCGAAGTTCTCGACTTCATCGTCGGGCACTGGGAAACCGGCGAGGTAATGCTTCGACTCGCCTTCCTCCGGGAAGAACGCCTTAAATCGCGTCTCCGAGCCGGTCAATCCCGGAACGGCGGTCCCGCCCGAGTCGGCCAGCACGCCGGTGCCTCGGGTCATATCGTCGGAAAGCCCCGTAACGGATTCGGTTTCGAAAAAGACCTCAATGAAGTCGAGCGGCGAAGCTTCCAAGTCGTCGCCGTCGCCTGCAAACACTTTGACTTTTTCCAGGTCGATCTGTTGCGCCGAAAGGGCGTCTTCGAGCGCTTTTACGTCGGAGTTGGAACAAATGCCGATGATCAAACCTGCAGCCACGAGTGCGCGCTCCTTTAGCGGTTGTATGCGGTAATGGCGTCGGCGAGCCGTTCTACGCCGATACGGATATTCTTCTCCGACGCATTGGAAAAGTTGAGGCGCATGCCGTCGTGCACGTCGCGCCCGGGATAAAAGCTGACGCCTGGGACGAAGACGACTTTTGCCGTTGCGCAGATGCGCAGCAGCTCGGACGTATCGACGTTCGGGACCGTTACCCAGAGAAACATTCCGCCGGCCGGGCGCGTGAACCGAACGCCCTCCGGCATGAACTCGGCAAGTGCTTCAGACATGACGTCGCGCCGACGAGCGTACGTTCGCGCGATCTCACGCACGTGCGCGTCGAAGGCGACGCCGTCGCTAACGTACTGGTGGAAGACGTACTGTGCGAAGGTACCGCTATGCAAGTCGGCCCCTTGTTTGACGAGCACGATTTTTTCGCGAATCTCTTCGTCGGAAATGACGAGCCACGCGATACGCATGCCCGGCGCCATGATCTTGCTGCCGGTTCCCAAATAGATGATCGGCGCCGTCGTCTGATACGAGATCAGCAAGGGTAAGTCGCTGCCTTCGAATCGCAGTTCGCAATACGGATCGTCCTCGACGATCGGCAGGCCGAAGCGCTCGCAAATCCGCACGACGCTTTCGCGGCGCCGCCCCGAAAGCGTGCGGCCCGTCGGGTTTTGAAAGTTCGGTACGAGATAGAGCAGCTTGGGAAAGGGGTCGGCGCGTTCGAGCACGCGTTCCAGCGACTCGGGCAGTAAGCCGTCTTCGTCGGTATCGACCGTGAGATATCGGGCTTGGTAGGCGTCGAGGGCCTGAATTACGCCGAGATACGTGGGGTTTTCCAGCACGACGTGATCGCCCGGATCGAGAAAGATCTTCCCGATCAAATCGAGGCCTTGTTGCGAGCCGTTGACGATCGTCACGCTGTCGGGGTCGATCGCCTTGCCGAAACGGCCGCTCAGCCGTTGCGCCACCCAGTGGCGCATCTCGGGGATTCCTTCGGTGACGCTATACTGCAGCGCCGCGGCTCCTCGATTCCGCATCACCACGCTCACTGCGTCCACAATCGCTTCGGTTGGGAAAAGCTCGGGCGCGGGCAGACCGCCGCCGAAAGAGATGACGTCGGGTTGCTGCGTTACCTTGAGCATCTCGCGGATCGTCGAGGCCCGCAAACGCGCGGTCCGCTCGGCAAACATAGCGGCTCGCGAGATCGTAGTCATGGGCCGCACCGGCGGCCCGAAGGGCTGCGCGCTCCTAGCATCTCATCCGTTAAAACACCTAGCGGCACTGTATATCCTCATGTGACAGGCCACCTAGTTTAGGCAGCGGTCATCGGTGGTCCGCTT
>JABCZE010000249.1 GCA_013289785.1 Vulcanimicrobiota bacterium
TGCCGGAACGTACCAAAGTTCGCACGTGCGCGAGCAACGCCGTCCGGTCGGCGGCGCGCCGGGCTTCGGGGTGTCGTAGCAGCGATTCGAGCGTAAAGCTTTCGTCGAACTCTTCCCAAATCAGGCGAAGCAGTCGCTCCGGAACGGACGCATATCGCGCCGGAGTAGCTTCCGCTCGCGCGCGAACGAGCGAGTCGCGCATGCGGGGAATCGCTCCGCCAAGTACTACCGCTCCAAGAGCCTCACCCAGCGTGCAAAGATACTGCTCGGCTACGAATCGCGCGAGGCGCAGCCCGGTTTCGTCAAAGGCTCGCGGCACCTCCAAACGCTCGCGCACCTCTTTGAGGGTGCCCGGAGGCTCGTCGACCTCGCGAACCGGCGAAACGACGAACCCCAGAACGTCGCGCTTACCAACCGGAATCCGCACGACGTCGCCAACGGCCAGCTCCAAGCTGCCCGCATCGTAGGTAAGCGGCAGATCGAATCGGGACGAGCGAATGGCCGGCAGCGCGTCAACGGCGCGCACGGACGTTCTCGGGAGGATGCGCCAGGCGTCCGAGCACGGCTCGCACCGTACGATCCGCGCATTCTACGCCATATTCGACGTCGCCGATCGCCCTGGGCAAGACGAAACGCAAGCGCCCTCCGCTCTTCTTCTTATCGCTGCGCATCGCCGTGAAGATTGCATCGGGCGAAAGCGACGTTTGCAATGGCAGTCCGACGAGCGCCAGCAACGTCAGCACGCGAAGATGCTCGTCGCGGCTAAACCGGCCGGTTCGCAAGGCTAGAAGGCCCGCCGCCCGTAGGCCGAGCGCGACCGCATTTCCGTGCGTAATGGAATAGTTCGACGCGCGCTCGATCGCATGCGCGAAGGTATGCCCCAGGTTCAAGGTCGCGCGCGCGCCCGCTTCGAGCCGGTCATCCGCCACGGCCATCGTCTTCACTTTGATCGCTGCTGGAAGCAGTTCGAGCCATGGCCAACGGCGAGACGGATGCGGCGCGAGTTCCTCCAAGAGAGCGAAAAGGTCGCCGCCCTCAATGATCGCGGCCTTGATGATTTCCGCGAGCCCCTCGCGAAAGGCTTGCGCCGGAAGCGTCTCCAGCGCGTCCACGCCGCAGAACACGGCGATTGGGTCGCGAAAGCACCCCGCGAGATTCTTCCCTTCGCGCAGATCGACGCCGGTTTTGCCGCCAATGGCGGCGTCAACCATTGCTACCAGCGACGTCGCGACGTGGGCGTAGCGAACGCCCCGCATATAGACCGCGCAGGCAAAACCAAAGAGGTCGCTCGCAACGCCGCCGCCGATACCCAACACCAGCGAGCTCCGCTCGACACCAACGCCCACCATTGCGTCGAGCACGCGCTCGACGGTCGCCAGTCGCTTACGCGACTCCCCTAAAGTAAATCGCAAGACCGGGACGTTGCCGGCCGCTTGCGCGATCTCTTCGGCAAGGACGCGAACGTTGCGGTTGGCATCGCACAAGATCGCGCTGGGCCGGCCCCTTAATCGAAGGAATGCTAAAAGCTCGTCCCGCACGTTTTGCGCGACGAATATCGGATAGCCGAGGTCGTCGTTGCGCTCTAGAGCGCGATCTTCTTTTCGTTTAGCCACTGTAAAATGTCGTCGAGGATTGCCCGGTCGCTCAGTCGCCGTGCTTCGACGATATGGTCCACGTCCGCGTAATGCGCCAAGCGCGCTTCGTAAAGCTCCCGAATCTGGACGAGCGACGGGCGCGCGCCCAAGAGCGGACGCGGCTCGCGGCTTCGCCGCAGGCGCCGGAGAATTTGCTCGGGCGAGGAGCGCAGAAAGATGCGGTGGGCGCGTTCTTTTAACAACGCGCGGTTCTCGGCGACCGTCAAGGCGCCGCCTCCGAGCGCCACGACGCCCGCATCGGCGCCGCCCAGCACGTTCCCGATTGCCTCTCGCTCGTAGCGGCGGAATGCCGCTTCGCCTTGGCTTGAAAAGATCTCTGCAATTGCTCCATGCGTGCGGACGATGAGATCGTCGGTGTCAAAGAAGGCGCACCCCAGCTCGCGCGCGAGCTTGCGCCCGATCGTGGATTTTCCAGCTCCCATAAATCCAACGAGCGCCACGTGGCGCTTCACTTCACGTTCGTGCCGAGATTTCGCGAAAAAAGCGCCGCCGAGGCTTGGGTGCTTCGCGCTAGGTTATCGAGCGTTTCTTCGAGCGAATCCCCACCGTATTTCTCCAACACCGGCCCCGTCAAGGCGAGCCGTACCATCGCTTCGGCCACGATAGCGGCGGCCGGAACCACACAAACGTCGCTGCGAACGATCGTTGCGGGCGCATCGGTCTTTTCGTGCAAGTTGACCGACGGCAGCGCTTTCATCAGCGTCGGAATTGGTTTTACCGAGACGCGCACAACGATCGGTTCGCCGTTGCTCATGCCGCCCTCGATGCCGCCGGCCCGATTGCTGCGCCGCACGACGCTGTCGCCGTCGAGCGCAAACGCGTCGTGAGCTTGGGAACCGGGCGTTGCCCCAACCTCAATGCCGAGACCAATCTCCACGGCTCGCACCGTCTGCATTCCCATGAGCGCACCCGCGAGTACTCCATCGAGCCGCTGCGCCGGTTGCCGGTTGCTGCCCACCCCGACCGGCAGCCCGTCGATGCGAATGAGAAACTGACCCCCAAGCGTATCGCCGGCGCTTTTGGCTTCGTCAATGCCTTCGATCATGCGCATCGCCGCTTCGCGGTCCGGGCAGCGAACGTCGCTAGCTTCCACATCGGCCTGATTCCAGTCGTCGAGGCAGGCGGCTTCGACTCCGCCGATGCGCACGACGCAACTGCGCGTCACGATGCCTAGGGCCTCGAGAAACTGCGCGCAGATCGCTCCGAGACAGACCCGCATGGCGGTCTCGCGTGCACTCGCGCGCTCGAGGACGTTGCGCAGGTCGCGCTGGCGATACTTCAGCGCGCCGGCATAGTCGGCGTGCCCCGGCCGCGGATTGGTCAGCGGATCGCCGCCGCCGCTGATCGGATCCATTAACGCGCGCACTTTAGGCGTCAGATAGTCGCGGTTGCGCACCACGGCGGCAATCGGTGAGCCAAGCGTCTCGCCACCGCGAACGCCGGCAAGAAACTCGACCTGATCGTGTTCGATCTTCATCCGCGCGCCGCGGCCATATCCGCCCTGTCGCCGCGCGAGCGTCTCGTCGATGGCTGCTATATCGAGGCGCAGATGCGCTGGAATTCCGTCGAGGATCCCCACGAGCGCCGGACCGTGCGATTCGCCCGCCGTAAGGTAGGTAAACATCAGGCACCCTGCCTTCGGCGAGGGCCTGGGCCGCTACTTCACTTTGCGGGGGCTAGCCGCAGCACGAGCTTTTCAAGCGCTCGATAGCCGCGCGGTGTAAGCGCGTCACGTGGCGTCGCGAATAGCCGAGCCGTCGCGCCAGCTCGACCACCGTCACGCCGTCGAGATGAATCGACCGCACGATCTGTCGTTCCAAGGGCGAAAGCGCCGCGAGAATACGCTCCACGGTCAAGCGATCCACCACGTCGTCGATGCCGCAGGGCGGCGTTCGTTGCTCCGAGTTGCCCAGGACTTCGAAGGAGATCATATGATTGGTCGCGCGATACGAGCGTATCTCGCG
>JABCZE010000250.1 GCA_013289785.1 Vulcanimicrobiota bacterium
CTACGCGCGAGACAGCCGGCGCCAGGCGCGAGCGTAAACGACCGCTTCATCGTCATCGCCGCCCAATTCACGCGCGAGGTCGACGCAAGCAGCGTGCGCGTTCTGCTCGACGGCAACAACATCACGTCGCGCAGCGGCGTCTCGGCAACCGGGTTTTCCTATAAGCCGCCGGCGCCGCTGGACTTCGGCTCGCACAGCGTGCGGGTTACCGGACGCGGTCCGGCCGGCGGTTCGCCATTCGACCGGTCGTGGTCGTTCTCGGTGAAACGTTCCGCCGAGCCGCCGTTGAGCGTCACCATCAACCAGCCGGCACCGAATACGCCGGTGGGACAAACCTTCGCGATCCAGGGCAACACGGTGGCAAACGGTCACGTTAAGGTGACGGCCGGTGCGACGCCGTCGTTCACCGGCCAGTTTAACGGCAGCACCGATGCCGGCCCGCGCGGGAACTTCAGGTTGAGCGTAAGCTTGAGCACGATGCCGGGGCAACAGGCGGTCAGCGTAAGAATCACCGTCACCGATCCGGCAACGTCGCGAAGCACGGAGACGACACTGCAACTGCGCTTGAAATAAACGTAAGGCCCTGATGCACACCGAGGAGCCGGCGTGCGACAGGGCCTTGTTTCCGGCTTCGAGATGCGGAGAAGCCGAATCTATGGCTGCGTGGCGGTGAAGTGAAAGGAGTTATCTTCCAGGGTACCGGTGGTCGAGCCGATCATGAGGATGGTCAGCGAGACGCCGCCGCTGCCGCAGCCGTAGCTGTACAAGTTGGCCAGCGGCGGCGAGGTGTTGGTGCCGGCCGGCGTGACGCTGATAACCGGGCACTGCTTGAACACGCCGCTATTCATCGTGACGACGTACTCGCCGGTTTCCGGATGGCTCACTTGAAATCCCGAGCCGTAAACGATGCCGCCGTTTTGGTTAACGATGCCGCCGACGACCTTCGTCGCTTTGTCGGGCTGGGCTACGCCGTAGGACGGGGTCGCGAAATGGGTCGTGGCGGAGGCGATGCCGGTCGTGGCAAGCACTGCGCAGGCCGCGAGCATCATCAGTCGATTCATCATGTGTTTTTTTCCTTTTCTAGAAGCGACCGGGTAGCGGCCGCAGTTGTTATGAGCTGACTCTAGCGGCCGGGGCGTTCGAAAACGTTCGAAGGTTTTATGGGAGTCCGTCCTGAGACGGCGAGATGCGCAGCCGAACGAAATCGGCGATGTCGCGAAGCTCGGTGGCGGCTACTTTACAGCCGGAGTTGAGGTCCGTGATCGTAGCGCGCCACCCCACCATCGGCGGAGCCTCTTTCCAAATGCGAAGCACGAACACGTGCTCTTCCCGCGATGCGTCCATACGCTTTAATCTAGCGTGGCGGACGTTCCAAAGCGTTCGGCTCAGGCTTTTACCGTGGGGGGTTGGGCCAGGCTCCTCGCGCGGCGGCCGCGACGTCGGCATGCCACGGAATGGCCTCGAAGCTCGCGCGATCGGCCGGATCGAGACCGTCGGCCGTCGCCGTTATCATCGCCCGCGCGCGGGCGAGCGCGCGCGAAGCTTCCGCAGTCTTGCCCTCGAGGTGAAAGATCTGCGCGGCCGCCCAATAGCAGTACTCGGGCTCGGCACTGATGGCAATGCTCTTCTCATCGGCCAGTAGGCGCCGGACGTAATCGCGAGCGGCAGCCAGATTGCCGCTCGCGGCCTGCCACACCGCGAGGTCGGCGAGCGTCCGGCTCGACCAGGCTTCGGACTGCGAGCGCGCGCGAATTTCCAGCGCCGCTTCGGCATGTGCGATAGCCTCCGTCAGGTCGCCGGCGGCCGCGTCGGCAAACGCAAGATTTTCCAGCGCGGAGGCCTCGATCACTCCGAACTCGAGTTGCCGCGCGAGCGCGACGGCTTCGCGCGCGGCCGCGCGCGCGCCCGCGACGTTGGTCGTATATGCGCGAAACAAGCCGAGGTTTCCGAGGCCGATGGCACGTCCGCGGCCCTCGTTGAGGCTTTCGAAGAGCGCGACGGCCTTCTCCGTCGCCGCCACCGCCCGATCGAAAAACCCCAAGCGCGTTTCAATAACGGCTTGGTTTAAGAGCTGGGCTGCCGTTCCGGTCACGTCGCCGACCTCGGTGAAAAAGCGCACGGCCGACGCGAGATGCTCGCGCGCTTGCGCGTACTGCGCGCCCGCCGAACTGAGCGCAATCCCCAAATGGCTATGGGCCCGAGCCTCGGCACGCCGGTCGCCCAGCGCGTCGGCAAGATCGAGCCAACGTTGCCCCAGCGATAGGCAGCGCTCGACGTCGCGCCGGTTGTAGGCAATCTGAAAGGCACTCGATAGCGAGAGATCTTCCAGCACGGGATCGTTCGTAGCGGCGCGCGCGGCTTCGTCGAACAGCGCATCGGCTTCCGAGAGATTGCCGCGGTGGGCTTCGACGGTCGCCAGCGAGCACAACGCCTCGGCCGCTGCCGTTTCGTCGTTCGCGGCGCGCGCGCACTCGAGCGCCACTTCTGCGGCCGCATTCGATTCGGCGAGCCGGCCGAGCAAAAACGCCAACTTGGCATCGGCGATATGCAGCTTACCGGTCCAATGCGCGTCGTCGTGCGGCGTGCACGCTTTGAGTTCGCGAATTGCCGTGTCGAGCGTTGCCGTGTCGTTCACGTTCAGCGCGAACTCGATGCGGCGCGAGAGGATGATGCGCTGCAACTCCGGATCGGCGAGGCTCTGCGCGAGGGTCTGCAAGGCGATGAGTGCGGACTCTTGCGCGGCGCGATTCGCGCGGCGCGACGCGATCGTTTCGCATTCGAGCAGAACGTCGGCGTGCACGCGAGGGTCGTTCGAAATCGCCAGCGCGCGATCGGCCATCGACCGCGCTTCGTCCAACGCGCCCAGACCGATCGAGCGCCGGACCGCGGTGAGATAGCAGCGCGCCGCGTTCGCACCGTCGCCGGCTAGGTCGTAATGGCGGGCGATCGTTGCCGAGAGTTCCGAGGCGCGGTCCGCATAGAGTTCTTCGAAGACGCGCGCGACTCGGCGATGGCGCACGGCCGCGCGCTCCGGCTGCACGGCCGCGACAATCGCGTCGTGCACGATTTGATGCGAGAACGCATATTCGAAGAGTCCGCGTCCGCCGGCTTCACGCACGATGCGGCGATCGAAGAGTTCGTCGAGCGCGTTGCCGAGCGCCGCCTCGTCCCAGCCGCTGACGTCGCGAAGCGCGTCGTGAGAAAATCGTACGCCGATGCACGCCGCGATCTCGGCGGCGGATTGGGCATCCGGGGAGAGCAAATCGATGCGACCGGCCACGAGCGCCGGCAGACTCGTGGGCGGAGCAGTGTGGCGTCCCTTCCGAAGATCTTCGATAAACTGGGTGAGAAAGAGCGGATTCCCATCCGAGACGGCAAGCAGCTTGGCCGGCGCTAGATCGGGGATTTCGCGCAACGCCTCCGTCAACTCGTGCAGGTCGTCGAGCGACAGGGTTCGCAGCGAAAGGCTTTGCGCGCAGGCCGCGGCACGCGCCTCGATTCGCAGCCGATGGAGCGGATGCGGCCGCGGCGTTTCGTTATCGCGATACGTCACGACGATCATCACGGGCATGCCCGAAATTCGCCGGAGCAGAAACTGAAGCAACGCAATCGAC
>JABCZE010000251.1 GCA_013289785.1 Vulcanimicrobiota bacterium
CACTCGCTTCAGCTTCGAATGCGATCGCGCCGAGCTTGCGGACGAGCAGAATCTCGCCGTAGCGGCCGTTCGCGCGCTGGGCGACGAGCTGCCGGCGGTGCGAATGCGGCTGATCAAGAAGATTCCGGTGCAGGCCGGTTTGGGCGGAGGTTCCAGCGATGCAGCGGCGGTCTTACGCGCGGCAATGGGCGGCGCATTCGGACCGGTACCTCACCGCGACTGGATGCCGGTCGCGCGAAGCCTCGGATCGGACGTTCCCTTCTTTCTCGCAGGGACGGCCGCGCTGGTCGAAGGGACGGGCGAGCGCGTGACGCCGGCAGGGGCCATTCCGGCCTGGCATGTGTTGATCGTCAAACCTCCGGTCGAAGTCTCGACCGCGCAGGCGTACCGCGAGATCGATGCGTTGCAGCGCCCGCAGCGTCCCCGCAACGGCTGCGTCTCGATTGCGATGCTCGAGGCGTTGCAACGCGCGGAGTTCGCCGGCGTGCAAGAATTGCTGCAAAACGACTTTCACGAGATCACCGCGGCCCGCACACCCGAGGTCGCGCGCGCCGTGGAAGCGCTGCGCGCCTCCGGAGCCGGCAACGCGCTGCTCGCCGGATCGGGTTCGTGCGTCTTTACGGTGTCGCCGGAACGTTCGCGGATCGAAACGATCGCGCGGAGTTTGGATCTGCCTGCGGCGTACGAACGCTTCGTGACGCGGTTTGCAACGACGCCGGAGTGGAAATGAACGCCGTCGTGTTGGCGGGCGGCCCGCTGGACGACGTCGCGCGCTTACAACCGGGAGCGCCGAACAAAGCCTTCGTCGATATCTGCGGCACGACGCTGGTCGGGCGCGTGGTCGGTGCTTTACGCGGCTGCACCGCGATTGGCCGCATCGTCGTCGTCACGCCGCAGAGCGAATGGGGAAATCCCCAGCTTCGCGACGCGGACGATTTTCGGCCCGACGGCGTGCATATCTCCGAAAGTCTGCGCAACGGGATCGCGGACTTTCCGGCGGCCGACCCGCTTTTGATCGTGGCATCGGACATGCCGGTGCTTACCCCGGCGATCGCCGGCGATTTCGTGGCGCGCGTGGAGGCAACCGACGCCGACGTTATCTATGGCTGCGTCGAGAAAGGCGCGCACCTCGCGCGCTTTCCAACCGTGCCGCACACGTGGGCGCGAATGCGTGACGGTACCTACTGCGGGGGCGGCATGTTCGCGCTCAAACCCCGGGCAATGCCGCGGCTCGAACGCTTCATCGAGGAACTTGGCGCTGCGCGTAAGTCCCCGTTGCGACTGGCCTCGTTGTTCGGCTGGGATATGCTCGCGCGCTTCGCTTTGGGCCGGCTGTCGGTCGCGCAAGCCCAAGCACGCGCAACGAAGATCCTAGGCGCCCCGGTCAGCGCGCTAATCTCGCCTTATCCGGAAACGGCCGTGAACGTGGACCGCGTTAGCGACGTCGCGCTGGCTCGCGAGCTCGTCAGTTTGGCGAACGCCACCGCTTGAAGAGTTCGTTGGCGATGCCGAACTGATCGAGCGCCTTCCCGACGGTATGGGCGATGATTTCGTCCACGCTCGTAGGATTGGCGTACATCGCGGGAATCGGCGGCAGGATCACGGCGCCGATTTCGGCGAGCTGGGCCAGCGTGCGCAAATGACCGAGATGCAGCGGCGTTTCGCGAATCACGAGCACGAGGCGGCGCTTTTCCTTTAAGCAGACATCGGCGGCGCGAACGAGCAGATTCGAGTTGAACGAATAGGCGATCGCGCTCGCGCTCTTCATCGAGCACGGGATCACAAGCATCCCGTCGGTGAGGAAGGAGCCGCTGGAGATCGCGGCCGCCAGATCGTCGTCGCGGTGCGCGACGTCGGCGAGGCTTTCGAACTCGTCCGCGGTCATCTCGGTCTCGAGTTCGATGGTGCGGCGCGCGGCCGTGGTGAGCACGAGATGCGTTTCGACGCCGCCGATGGCGCGCAGCGCTTGCAACACCATGTAACCATAAAGACTGCCGCTCGCCCCGCTGATGCCGATGATGATGCGCCGCATCGGGGAGCCGTTACACGTTGGCTGCAGGGGCGCCTGGTAGAAACTGTAACTCCACACCGACGTGCCGGAAGCCGCGCAAGTCCGTTCCTTCATTGACGATGCCGTCCGCTGGCGCAAAACCGGCGACGAGGCGCTCCTCCTTCGGCTAATTCGTTCGAGTTGCTCCGGCGTTCCGCACGACGTCGGCGCCGCATACGCCACCCTGGCAGGGCGCACCGGCGACCTCCTCGACGCGATCGACCGCGGCCGCCTCGCTCTGCCGCCACCCGACCGCGACCGCGTACTGCTCTTTGCCCGGCGAGCGCGCCTCGTTCGCGACTCCAACTCGGAAGGCGAGGCATTGCGCTCGGTCGTCGCCGATGCGTTTGAGGTGCAGGAGCGTGTCATCCTGAGCGCAGTCGAAGGACGACACGCTCCTGCCGCCACTCAAGGCGCGGTCGAGTTGGGGGAGCCGGTGGCGCGCGAGGAAGGCGGCGGCGTGCCGCGGTGGCAGAAACACTTCAGCGCGTCGGCGCTCAACGCGTACGGGGAATGCGCGCGCAAGTGGTTTTACCGGTACGCGTGCGCGGCGGTTGAAGACCCCGGGTCGTCGGCGTCCGCGTACGGCACCGCATTTCATCTCGCGCTCGAGGACTTTCACGGCGACTTTCCTCGGCCACGCAGCACGGATCGTTCGGCGATGCGCCATCGCATTCGGGAATGCGTCACGTGGGCGTTCGAGCGCAATCGCGATGGGTTCGAAACGCGCGTGGAATTTGAGCTGCAAGTGCGGCGCGCGCAGCGCACGGCGCAGCGGTATGTCGACTGGTTCTTGGCACAAGAACGGGAGGCACCGTTCGAGGTGCTCGGCCGAGAGGTTTCGGCGGAACTCGACCTGGAGGGCAGAGCCTTCGTCGGCTTCATCGACCGGCTCGACCGCGACGAACGCACCGGCGATATCGGGGTTGTCGACTATAAGACGGGAAGCATCGCGACGAGCGCGGCAGAGTACGGCGAAAAAGTGCGCCGCTTTCGCGACTTCCAACTGCCGTTCTACTACTGGGCGCGCACCGCTGCCGGCGATCGCGTGACCAAGCTCGTGTTAATTCCGCTCAAAGATGCACTGCTCGACGTACGCCCGGTCGTCTTGGAGGTCGGCAAAACGATCAAGCTCGACGACCTGAAGCGATCGCGCCAGAAAATGATCGAGCTGAGCACGGTTTTGGCGTCGGGCGAGATTCGCCGTTTCGAGCCGACCGACAACGCCGCAGCTTGCACGTACTGCGCCTACCAGGCGGCATGCGCCGACAAACCGCCGGCGGAAGCTCAGCGCTTCGGAAGTTGATCGCGCTCGAGCTGACCGACGACCAGCGCACCGCCATCGAGGCGCCGTATGACGGCTGCTTTGCAATCCTCGGCGCTCCGGGCACCGGCAAGAGCACCGCGCTGGCGGAGCGAGCGAACCGCGCACGGACGCTCTATCCGCAGGCCGAGCCGTTGTACTTCCGCGAGCACGACGAACTCGATGAGTTTGCCGTCGCCCTGCTGCGAGCAAAGGGCCGGGAGATCGCGCTCGTTGACGAC
>JABCZE010000252.1 GCA_013289785.1 Vulcanimicrobiota bacterium
GCGTACGGCATTGGGATCGGAGTCCGGCGCGAGCGTTGCGGCTTCGTCGAAGAAGTAGACGAACTTGTTCACCGCAAGCGTTCCCGAAGCAGCTCGGCGAGGCCGCCGGCCGGTACGCGCTCCTGCTGCATCGAATCGCGCGAGCGCAACGTTAGGCTGCCGTCGTCCATCGTTTCGTAGTCCACGGTGACGCAGAACGGCGTTCCGATCTCGTCTTGACGGCGGTAGAGCTGTCCGATGTTTCCCTCGTCGTACTGCGTCCGAAACTCGGGACGCAGCGCGGCCTCGATGCTGGTCGCGCGCTCGACCAGCTCGGGCTTGTTCCGCGCCAGCGAAAAGACCGCGACCTGGACGGGAGCGATGAAGGGATGGAATCGCAGGACCGTGCGCTCCGTCTCCTTCCCGTTGGGATCCACGCTGCGTTCCCGTTCGTAGGCGTCGATAAGAAAGGTCAGCGCGGTTCGGTCCATTCCGGCCGAGCTCTCGATCAGTAGCGGCGTGTAATGCGTCTTGGCCGCTTCGTCGAAGAAACGGAGGTCTTTGCCGGAAAGCGCCATGTGCGCGTCGAGGTCGTAGGTGCCGCGGTGCGCGATCGACTCGAGCTCACCCCAGCCCCAAGGAAAGAGATACTCGACGTCAATGCCGGCCTTGGCATAATGCGGGCGCTCCGACTCGGTCAGCTCGGCGAACCGCAACCGCTCGGCAGCGATGCCGTAACTCGCATACCAGTTTTTTCGGCGCTCGACCCACGTACGAAAGGTCTCCATATCGGCCCCGTCGTCGGGAACGAAATATTCAAGCTCCGCCTGTTCGAACTCGCGAACTCGAAACGTGAAGTTGCCGGGCGTGATCTCGTTGCGAAACGATTTTCCGATTTGCGCCACGCCGAACGGCGGACGCTTGCGCGCGCTCTGGTAGATGTTTTTGAAGTTGACGAAGATGCCTTGCGCAGTCTCCGGCCGCAGGTAGGCCACCGACGAGGTGTCTTCCATCGGCCCGATCGACGTGCGCATCATGAGATTGAAGTTGCGCGGCTCGGTAAAGGAGCCTTTGCTGCCGCAGTCCGGGCACTGCGACCGATCCTTGAGGTGGTCGGCGCGAAAGCGATGCTTACAGACCTTGCAGTCGATCATCACATCGTGAAAGGCATCCAGGTGCCCCGACGCCTTCCACACCATCGGGTGCATGATGATGGACGAGTCAAAGGCGACGACGTCGTCGCGCAACTCGACGGTGTCGCGCCACCACGCGCGCTTGACGTTCTGCTTGAGCACGGCGCCGAGGGGCCCGTAATCCCAGAAGCCGTTGATTCCGCCGTAAATCTCGCTGGATTGAAAGATGAAACCGCGGCGCTTTGCGAGGGCGGTGATCTCTTCCATCGTCACGCGACGAGCCGATGCTGCCGTTTCCATTGGGTCGCTAGGTTTATCCCTGGCGGCGCAAACCCCCGCCGTAGCGGCGCCCGCGCCACTCGACGCCTCCTCCGAACAACGTGCGATAGAGCGACGTCGCGAAGATGGCCAGCGTGACGGCGAGCCCCAACGGCACGGCAATTCCGGAGCCGGGAGCGAACCGAGCGCGGCGCATCCCCACTTCGGCGACCGCAACGATTGCCTCGCCGCTGATCACGAGCAGGGCTGCCGCGAGCCATTGGCGCTCGATCAAACAGATTAGCGCGACGATCGGCGAGATCGGAGACGCGCATGCCAGCAGTGTCGTTCCAGCGATGGCGCGCAGCGCTTGGCCGCGCGCGCCAATGGCGAAGTTCTTGACGAACCCTTCCCACAGCTCGATGAACGACCGGTACATGCGCGTACTAACGAGCCCATCGGCGCCGGCGAGAAAGATGCGAAACCGGCCGTCCCGCTTGAAGCGGCGCGCGAGCTCGAGATCCTCGGCAATCTCGTCGCGAACGGCTTCGTGGCCGCCGATTGCATCGTATGCGACGCGTGAGACGAGAATGTACTGCCCGTTGAAGATCGCGACGTCGGGCTTGCGCGGGTCGTTGACGTCATCGGTCGGTCCGACGCCGAGCAAGATGACGTAAAGAATCGTCGGCAACAGGAGGCGTTCGGCGAGGCCGATCGTTTGCTGATCCGTCAGCAGGCTCACGACGCCGTAGCCGTTCTCCAGCGCGCACGCCAGGGCTGAGGGCGCGGCGAGCGGCTTGTGCTCGGTATCGGCATCGGTGAAGAGCAGCCACGCTCCGCGAGCGATGGCCGCGCCCTGGGTGACTGCCCATGGCTTCCCGACCCAGCCCTGGGGAAGCGGCGAGCCGGCGACGATCTTCAGACGCGGGTCGCGCTGCGCGATTTCGTCTAAGATCGTGCGCGTCGCGTCGGTAGAACGATCGTCGACGACGATGATCTCGAAATCGGGATGCCGAGTTGCCAGCAGCGAGTTTACGCAGCGCGCGATGTTCCTTTCCTCGTTGCGAGCCGGTACGATAATGGAGAGACTTGGGAGGCCGGCTTGCGGTTCGCGCGGCTCGATTTTGGCCTGCGAACGCCTGACGACGTCGAGCCAACGCAGAGCCAGAACGAGGTTCGCGCCGCTCAACAAGAGCGCGACGACGATCAACGGCGCGCGAGAGCCATTAGGGGCATTTGGCGTCAAAGATTCCGAACTTGCACCACGCCGGCTGCGGGACTCCATATTTGCGCATGTAGTCCACGCCCATCGCTCCGCCGCCGCTTTCTATCAGTTGCCACCGGCCTTCGCGTTCATGATACAGCGACTGACCTCCGCCGGCTCCGTACCACTCGCCCATCGCCCAACTGCCGTACACGACGACGTCGGGCACAAGCGGGCCTAACATCTGTTTACGCACGGCTTCGACTTGCGAGCGCGGTCCGGCGTCATTCAGAAAACCGCCTTTGCAAGGGCGATCGTCGCGGAGCGCGGGCATTCCGTGCAGCAGCCGTTCTTCAACACCTTCGCCGAGCGCCGGATTGACGTCGCAGCGGGACTCCCACAACGCCAGCGGCTGCCATCCAAACGAAAAATGCTTCACGAGAATCGGACCCGTCACGAACTCGCCCTCGATCCGCCCACCCTTCGTGAGAACCGTTGCGTACGGCCCGGCGACGTTGATGCGAACGACGACGGCCGGCTTCTTCGGATCGGAGTACATGGCACCGATCGCCGCGCGTTGCGCCGTCGGCGCGTATCTCACCGTCGAGCTTGCCGGCGCCGCCGCGGCGTTCACAATCCGCGATCCATCCACGTCTCCATCTTCGCAGAACTCCGCTCGCTCGGCCCGGCGGACCTGCAGCGAGTCGTTCGCGTGGGCGCTTCTGCAAAAAATGACTAGGGTTATTTTTCTGCTCGCCGAAGGGGCCGCCCGGAGAGGGTCGCGGGCCAAGAAACGCGATCCTCTCCCCCCGTCGCATGGGGGGTCGATTCTCGGATCCCGGCACAGGCTGCTAAGGGGGTAGGCCAAAATCTGCCCCTTTTTCAGTCGGGAAGAAAAAAATGACTTTAGTCACTTTTCTGGAACCAGGAGACCATGGCTCCCCGGCGCCCTCGATTCGTGGGCGCCCCCGGGGCTCTCAAAAGTTGAGGAGGTTTGAAATGGGTGGAAGCTTTGGGCA
>JABCZE010000253.1 GCA_013289785.1 Vulcanimicrobiota bacterium
TCAGACGGCACCGGATGCCGACGTCAAACTCTTGTACGAAAAAGCCTGCGGCTACAAACCGAGTCAAGGTGGTGAAGGGCCGGGCGGCAACGAGCAGCACGTGCTCACGTACATTCAGAAGACCGGCGCGCCGATCGGACCTGACGGGCCGCCCGTCGATAAGATTCTGGCCTTCGTCGAAGTCGATCCGCGCATTCTCGACGACGTGAAGCGGAGGATCTATAATAGCGGGCTCGTCTACATTGGCTTCAACGTTCCCGCCAACATCATGCCGCCCGGCCAAGCGCCGCCGCAAACCTGGACGGTCGCTCCCGGCAACCCGAAAATCGTCGGCGGGCACGCCGTCGTACTACCGGGGTACGACGCCGATGGCGCCACCGTGATTTCATGGGGATCGCTCTATAAGATGACGTGGGAGTTTTTCAGCACGTACGTCGATGAAGTGTACGACATTACCGATGCGAGCTGGGCGAGAAGCAAGTTTGCCGCCGACCGGAATCTGAAACTTTCAGGGGGGCTCTCGGAAGCTGACCTCGTGAACCAGATGCGCGACCTTTAACCGCGCAGGGTGGATCGGCCTACCGTTGGAAAACCCGACGCGATCGGCGTCGTGGTCATCCACGGCGTCATGCCGCAGCCGCGCTACCGCATCCAAGACCTGGCTGCGCGCAACCTATGCAAAGCACTCGAAAAGGACGCCCACTGGGGTGGGTGTGGGCAGTGGACGTCCCGCGTTACGAATCTCAAAGACGCCGGCGTCGCTCAGACGCTGATCCCCGATCCGACGATCTCGCGCGTGCAGGTCGGCGACGCCGCGCCCCCGCCACAAACGCCGTACTTCGATGTAATCGAGTCCTATTGGAGCCCGCTGGACAAGGGAAAGACAACGTTTGCATCCGTCGCATCGTGGATGTTGCAAACGATCTTCGTGCCGATGAACACCACGGCGCGCTATGCATCGCCAACGGGCAAGACGTGTTACGACTTCGGCCTTATCATCGGCGGTATGGCGGTGGTCGTCGCGCTTCTCGCCGGCGCTTTCGTATGCGCGACGACGGCATTCAACGGTTTGATCCTCAAAGCCGGCACCTGCACGCCGGCATGCCCAACGGCCTGGCAGATTCTCACCAATCCAATAGCATTGGCCGAGGTCTTCTCGTGGTGGACGCTCGGGATTCTTGCGATTGCCGCCGTCGGAGCTTTCCTGATAGCGCAGGCAATCAAAGCCGCCTTATCCGCGATCGGTCAGAAGTCCGAACTCCAGCTGCACGCGGCCCAACGCTCTAACCGCTGGCGTTTCATCGGCATCGCTTTCCTTGCGGGCGCGCTTTTGCTGACCGCATCGGCATTGTTTCCGATTCTGCCTCAGGGGGCGGCGGGAGGATGGCTACCGCTCTGGTTTGTCGTCGCGGCCCTGCTCGTCGTCGGGGGTAGAACGCTCGCTCAATCGTGGATCGTGAACTTCTTCGGCGACGTCCAAATCTATACGACGCGCAACGAGAACTCGGACTTTTTTGCGATGCGCGAAGCGATTCTGGCGTGCGTCTCCAAGACGATCATCGATACGTGTTCCGCTAACGCCAATGAGGGTCAAGGCTACGATCGGGTTTTCATCCTGGCTCACAGTTTGGGCTCGACGATCGCGATGGACGCGCTCATCCGCTTCTCCGAGGCCACCGAACAGGCGCCCGAACTCAAAGCAGCGCTTCGGCGAGTGCGCGGCTTCGTGACGTTCGGCACGTCGCTCGAAAAGACGAAGTACTTCTTCGATGTGAACAACCCGTCGCCGTCGCTTGCGTTAGAGCAGTGGAACGACGATTTATACGGTGCGCTCTTTACCCCCGACGTCCGCGAGTTGCAGAAGCCCAACGCCGGCGCCGAAGGAATCTTTTGGCTCAATGATTGGTATTTCAAGGACGCGGTCTGCAACGCGATCGACTCCTACCGCTCGTTTCTACGACCTGGAACGCCGCTTTCGGAAGCGCCGCGGGCGCGGGCCAGCGTCGTCGCCGCAGCGAGAGAGGAGGGAAGCGGCGACATCGTTTGTCCGGTTGTCGCCCTCAACCAGGAAGGATCCAAAGGTTTCGTCTTCCCGGAGATTATTCCACACAGCGAATACTTGAGCGATCCGTGGTTCTGGGCGAGCGACGGTCCACACGTCGGCGTCCTCGAGGTTCTTGCGTCGTCCTGCCAAGTCGTTTGGCCACGTCTCGGAAAGGTTCCGGCGCCGGCCTACACGCGCGTCGCGGCCGGCAGATTCGAGCGTGCCAACACCGACCTCATCCGGCGCTTCGCCGATCATTATTCCGTCAAATGAAGAGGGCCGGGCGTACGCCCGACCCCCTTTTTTCTGCGACGGTCGTCTTGGACTAACGAGCCCTACGTCGCAGGCGTCAAAGCAACCCCGAGCTTAAACGTGTAGTTGCTGCCGGTGCAACTGCTCGCGGAGAACCCAATGCAGTAGTAGTCCGTGAATTTCACCGCGGTGGGCTTCTTGGGATTCTTCCCCTTGTAGTCGATGTACTGATAGGTCGGATTGCCCGGATCCGGATAGAAGTAGGTATCGAACTTTTTGTCGGTCTTGCCCGACTTACTCTTGTTCTTAACGATCCAGCCATCGTTGTAGAGTTCGTAACCGCTTCCGGCTGATGTTTCGACGTAGGGTCCGGCGTCGCCCGGAGTAACGTAGAAGCAGAAAGCGTACACGCTGTAATCACACGAAATCATGGGCTTGACCCCTGGCATCAGGTGGGTCACCAAGCCATGGGCACCCGTCGCCGAGGCTTGCGCGCCCGATGACGGCACCGCCGACGACGAACCCGCACCGCTGGAGCAGGCTGAGAGTGCTAGGCCCAAGGCCAGCGCGGCGCTGGCACAGAGAATGCTGAAACGCATGTTGTGAGCTCCTTCCGAGAACCGCCAAATAGCGGTACTTGTAAGAATGCGAACCCACGCTTCCTTTTCCTTCTTGGCAGCAACGAAGGGCGGTGGCACGCGTACTAACCTAGAGCAGTTAAGCGTGCAGGCTCCTCGATGGTGCGGGTAACTCTCCGCGACGCGCTACTTCGGCAACCAGCGAAGCGCGGTTGTGAACGTCGTACGCTCGGAAAACCGCCTTGAGGTGGTTCCGAATTGTGTGGGGACTCAGCCCCAAGTCGGTAGCGATTTCCGCGGTCGTCATCTTCTGGCAGAGCATGTCGAGGACTTTGCGTTGCATGCGCGGCAGCGCAACGGCTTCGGTCGTCGCGACGTCGTGTTCGGAGATCTCACGTGCGAGCCACGATTGCGGATACGATTCCAGCTTATCCTCCGCGAGATGACGCCAGCGCTCTTTCTTCGTGGCCTCCAGTAATGAGAGCGCGGTGCGGCTGGCGCGCCAATCGTATCCGATCCGATCGAAGATGGTCCACGCCGTCCGCAGCGCCTCTTCGGCCCCCGGCTCGCCGCCTTTGAGCTTAGCGACGCCTTCGGCATACGCGGCAAACGCGTCGCAGCGGCGATCGAGCGCAAAGAGGTGCAGCGGCGAACGGATGCGGTCGAGACCCTTGTAACGCGCCAAGTAAAAGTGCGCCTTTTCGGGATTGCTCTCG
>JABCZE010000254.1 GCA_013289785.1 Vulcanimicrobiota bacterium
CGCCGGGGGGCCGCGGCCCTCGATCGCCGTCCTGGATTTCTCGACGCACGGCCTCACATCGGATTGGTACGGCTCCTTCGAGCCGGGCGTGGCGCTGAGCGACCTCCTCACCGACCGAATGGTCAACGACGGACGCTTTAACGTGCTCGAGCGCTCGCATCTCAGCTCGGCGCTGGACGAACACCAGCTAGCCGCAAGCGGCGAAGTCGATCCCGAGACGGCCATCAGGGCCGGGCACCTCGTCGGCGCGCGGTATCTGATCACAGGCAATATCCTCCAGCTCGATCAAACCGGCCAAAGCGGCGCGAATGCCGGAAGCCTGCTGCCCGGCGTCTTTGGGGCGGCTGCCGGCGGCGTTTCGACCCATCGCGTGACGATCAAAGTCGCGGTGCGAGTAATCGACGCGAAGACCGGGCAGATCGTCCAGAGCTTCGCCGACGAGGAGTCGCGCTCGGGAACGTCGTGGAACGCCGGCGGATTCTCGGGTTACGCGGCGGGCTCGTACAGCAACGAGCAGTTCGTCAACAGCGATATGGGCCATCTCATTGACGATGAGGCGGCGAAGATCGCCACCGCCATCGATCCCAGCCGGTTTAACTCGGGCCCGGTCGCCCCGGCCCTCACCGGGCAGATCGCCGCCATCGACGGAACCAACGTCATCATCAACATCGGCTCCAACGCCGGCGTCCAGGTGGGTCAGACGTTCGATATCGTCAAGGTGAAGTCGCTCGTCGATCCGACGACGCACGCGGTTCTGCACGTTAACGAAAACGTCGGGCGGCTGCAGATCGACTCGGTAAGTTCCAGTGCATCCGTCGGGCACGTCGTTTCCGGCAAGGCGGCGGTGCGCCTGACCGTTACATCGGGGCCGTAGTGGCCCGGGCGATGACGCGCTCGACCTTGACGACGCGCGTCTTCGTCAACCGATCGTGCAGCAGAATCCGCCGCCAGAAGAAGCTGAGGGCTACGACGAGCCACCAAACCAAAAAGACGATGATGTAGCGCCAAATCGTGCGCCCGACGCTGGGCGTGCGAAAGTCGATCGTGACGACGCGCAGGCCTGCAATCATCATTCCGAAGGTTTGCCCCGCGAAAACTACGAGCACCGTCAGATAGACGGGGAACCAAAAAAAGAAGCCAAGATGGCGGATGGCCTCCGCCACGAACGTAACGATCGCGTTGACGGAGTCGTTGAGGCTACCTCCGACGAGAACCTTTTCTGCCGGGTTTTCCCAATGCCATTGCGTCCTGGGCCGGGGAGAGGGCGATCCGCCCGTCGCGACCGCGTGGGCTTTGCCGCGGATCGTAATGCTGCCCAGTCCCGGGGCCGAGGCGGCAACGTTGCCCGGAGTAACGGATATATTTGTCTCGGATTCGCGCGCGCCCGCGATGCTGCCGCCAAATGAGGTAACGATCGCGATAACTACGACCGCGTCGATGCCGGCGGCGGCAAAGCGCCGCCACCAGCCGGGACAGTCGCGCGGCGAAACCGTCGCTTCGCCTGGAAGCACGAGCGCCGGCGGCGCTTCGCCGCGCTCGCGAACAAACCAGGCCTGCGCGCCCAGATACGGCGCCGAAGTAATGAACCGGCGCATCGAAGCGATTCGCCGCGTCGCATACGGCTCGCTGGTCAACCACTCGCCCCAGCGCAGCACCGAGTCGCTTGCGATCTCGGCGTGCTGCTCGGCAAAGGCGTCATAATCGACCTGACGGCCGAACGCGTGAAACGTCGTCACTCCCAGCGCTCGAACGGCTGCGTCGAGCGAGCCGCAACAGAGCAGCCCGACTTTGTCGCACGTGAGCGCGCAGCGGCGCAGCCAGGCGCCGAAGATCAGCGAGATCAGCGGGTTTTCGTTGCCGTTCACGCTCAACAACGAATGGAAGCGCGTGTGACCGGCCGCAATATGCCCGAGCTCTCGACCGATCACGAAAGCCAGCTCGTCGTCGGAGAAGAGCTCGATCCAGTGGCTCGAGAGTACGAGCGCATACGGCTGTCCCAGCCCAAGGGCAACGGCGGGAACGAAGTTGTCCTCGCGCACGAAGATCAGCGGCATCGGAATTTCGAGTGCCGCTGCGGCGTTTTGAGCGATCGAAAAGACGCGCGGATATTGCGTCTCGTGGATGCGGACGCTCGAACCCAGAAGGCGTCCGCGCGCGAGCGTCACGTAGACCATGGCGATGACGATAAAGAGCGCGACTTGCGAGGCGCCGATCGACTCGTGAAGCACGTAGCCGATCAGCAGCGCGGCGGGAAGCGCGCAGAGCGCGGTTAGCCAGAAGGCGAGCCGCTCGGACGGCTCTCGCAGCGATTGGGTTCCGGTAAAGAGTGGGTGCACGGGCTCCTAGTGAGTCAGACGGCGCGAACTCGCTTTCCTTTCACGAGCCGCGGGCCATGAAGTAAAACATGCCGGCCGTCGCGCTGCCCATCAGCGCAAACGTCGCCCATCCCCACGCCCGCGCAAGC
Organism: Vulcanimicrobiota bacterium; assembly: GCA_013289785.1. GTDB lineage: Bacteria > Vulcanimicrobiota > Vulcanimicrobiia > Vulcanimicrobiales > Vulcanimicrobiaceae > Cybelea. The sequence goes on from JABCZE010000254.1 coordinate 2,465, forward strand.
CCCGAGCTCGTCCAATCACCCATGACCTTTCGATTCGAAGCGAGCCAAACGATGACGGCAATGAGCGGCACGGCGGCGACGCCGTTAAGAATGGCCGACCAGAACAAGGCCTTGATTGCGTCGACTCGCAACAGATTCATTGCAATGCCGATCAGCATTCCCGCGGCAATAATCATGTAGAAACGCGGTGCGCGGTGCACCGGCTCGCTTAAGCCCTCCCGGAAGCGAAAGGTCTGCGCCGCAACGTAGGCCGACGACGTTGCGAGCACCGGCACGGCCAGGAATCCCGTTCCCACCATTCCCAGTGCAAACAGCAGCTCGGCAAAGCGACCCGCCAAAGGGCGCAGCGCCTCCGCGGCCTGTTGGGCGGTAGCGATATCGTGCCGTCCCGAAGCGCCCAGCGTCGAGGCCGTCGTGACGATGATGAAGAACGCGACGATGTTGGAAAAAATCATACCGGCGTTGACGTCGGCGTGCATGTTCCGTACCGAGCCGGCATCGGTTCCCCGACGCGCGGCTACACTGCTCTTGCCGGCGTCCTTGTCCACTTCGACCATCAGTGACGACTGCCAGTAGAACAAGTACGGAGTGATCGTCGTACCGAGCACCCCCACCATCGTGGAAAGCCAGAGCCCGTTGAAATGCAGTCTTGGGACCGAGAATTGTTCCAGCACGCGCAGCCACGGCGGGTGCACGATGAAGGCCGTCACGACGTACGCAAAGAGCGACAGCGTCAACCATTTGAAGACTCGCGCGATCGTGGCATAGGGCAGCCAGGCCTGGCCCACGAGCATCGCGATACCAAAGAAAAAGACGAGCGCGTCGACGGGGACCGGAACGACGAGCCGCGTGGCCGCCGCCATGCCGCCGATATCCGCACCCAAGTTAAACGTGTTGGCGACGATCACCAGACACGCCAACGGGTACGCGAGCCCCAGCGGCAGCTGCTTGCGCATCAGCGCGGCGATCCCCTCACCCCTCACCATCGAAATGCGAGCGCACATCCCTTGAATGACGGCCATCATCGGCGTCGAGACCAGCGTGAGCCAAAGCATGGAATATCCCGTCGCCGCCCCGGCTACGGAAT
>JABCZE010000255.1 GCA_013289785.1 Vulcanimicrobiota bacterium
AAGACGCTCGCTGCGTGGCCTCAAGCTGGCATATTGAGACCACGGCGTGGACGGCGCACCCGTCGAGCTCTGCGCCGTCATTCCAAGAGCGGCTATCGGAGCGACGACGAGAGCGATTCCCAATTTTAGTAGCGCCACCATTGTTTGCTTCGCCGTCGTTGCTGCATGTTCAGGTGTCCCACCCTTCGACTCCGCTCAGGGTGACACTGGGAGGCACCGCGAGATGCTGGGAATGCCGCCGCCGTTTAGCGCTTACCGCGCTTAGGGTGGCAAGCCGTTCCAGATGATGCCGCCCGGAAGAACTTCCGGCGCGTGCGGTCCTTGGCGAAAATCGAAGTCCTTACGGAGATCGCCCAGGATCGACACGTTTTCGCGAACGGTGGGCCGCTGATCGGGGCGTCCATCGGTTTGCGGATCGATGCGTTGGCCGCCGAGAAAGTCGTCTTCGATGAACTTGATGTAGGCATCGTGGCTGAGCGTCTGGTGGTCGATGAAGCCGCGGCGCGCATAGGGGCTGATCACGATTCCAGGTACCCGAAGCCCGTAGCCGTTCTCATCGACGTGCGGCGGAACGACGTGATCGTAGAAACCGCCCCAATCGTCCCAGCTCAAAAAGATTGCGGTGCTCTTCCAATCCGGGCTACGCATGAGTGCATTGACGAGGCCGGTAACGTAGGCTTGACCGCGGCTAACGAGGCCCGGCGGGTGTTCGCTGTACGACCCCGCCGGCGCGATCCAGACAACGCTCGGCAACGTGCCGTCGGCCGCGGCGGCATAAAAATCGCGTAAGTCGCGAATGTTGCCCAGCTCACCATCACGCTTCACCGTATCGAAGAAGGGCAACGGGTTCCAGATGCCCGGCGTGTTGGCTTTTTGCTGCACCGGACCGCAGTCTTCTTGGTCGTTGGCGCAGTCCGGCTGGTTTCCGCGCATGACGTAGTAGGCCCAGCTGACGTGGTGTGCGTGTAACAGATACGTCAGGTCGGTCCAGGCATAGTCGGGCCGGCCTGGGCCGGGCCGCCGGAAGCGCCGGTTGCCGGAACGGAAATCCGGCGGAAAATCGGGCGACTCCAGCTCGTTGATGCAACTCATCGGATTACCGACCTGCTTGCACCACGCCGACCACCCGGAGACCATGAAAAGATGTTGTGGCAAACTCCACGATGCATTCGGCTCGAAGAGGCGATCTTGGAGCACGAAATCGCGCGCATACGTCCAATAGTTGCGAAGCTCGCGCCCGTCGTGGTATCCCATGACCTCGGCCGTACCACCGCAGTTGGGCGCGTCGGGATCGCGGCACACCCGCCGTTGCTTGCGTGCCCCGGCTCGTACGAAGCCATCCATCTTTCCGCCGTCGACGTCGGTAATCGCCGCGCTCACGTTGTGCGGGCCGCCGCGATTGAGGTCTTCGGAATCGTGGTACGGCCGAACGCACGCGCCTTCGGGCGCGGGAACGCAGACCGTGGGAACGCCGTTGCTCATCGGAATGCCGTCCGCTCCGGGAAACGTTCCGAAATAGGTGTCGAACGAGCGGTTCTCTTGCATGATGATGACGATGTGGCGAATCTTGTGAATCGGGTCTCCGCTCTGGGAGCGCACGGGAGAAGTCCCCAGCGCCAACACGAGCGCGAGGAAGAAACGGCTATAACGCAACGGCAGTCAGTCCTCCGCGAAATGCCATCGTCGCAGCTCCGACTTGTCCGGCGTCGTTGCCGAGCGAAGCGATGACGATCTGGGTCGTGCCCTTGGGAACCATGGTCGTCAGCGCATCGGCGCGCGGACGAACCGCGTCGAGCATAAAGTCGCCGGCAGTCGAGACGCCGCCGCCGAGCGCGATCTTCTCCGGATTGACGAACGCGATCACGTTCGCCAGCCCGATGGCTAGATCGCCGATGAAATTATTCCACGCGGCTAGCGCGTGGCCGTCGCCAGCCTGCGCCGCTTTGCGAATCTTTTTCGAGCTGAGCTTGTCACGCGCGGCGTCGAGCAGCGAACTTCGCGGAAAAGACGGCGCGACTGCAAAAGCGTGGCGAATCAACCCCGTGCCCGAGGCCTGCGCCTCGAAGCAGCCGATCTTTCCGCAGCCGCAGACAAACCCGTCGGTCGGGCGAATTTGATGGTGGCCGATCTCGCCCGCGCCCCAACGGTGCCCGAGCAGCAGGTTGCCCGCGCCGACGATGCCTCCGCCGATGCCCGTCCCCAGGGTTAAGAGCGCGAAGTCTTTACAACCCGTGCCGCTGCCGAACGTGAACTCCCCCAGCGTCGCACAGCGGGCGTCGTTGGCAACGAAGACCGGTAGCGCATACTTTTTGCGCAGCGCGTCCCCCAGCGGCGCGTTCTCCCAGCCGAAGTTCGGACTGTAGAGTACGGAACCGGACGCAGCATCGATATTGCCGGGCGAGCCGATGCCGATCCCAACCGCGTCGCCGGCGTCTTTGAGCGCCTGTTCGACGACCGCTTCGATCGCCGCAACCACGGCCTCAAAATGAAGGTCTTCGAGTTCTTCTTCGTGTTGCGCGTGGATCGCTCCGTCGTCGGTAACGACCGCAGCCGCGACGTGAGACGCGCCGAGGTCGACGCCGATAGCCGTTCGCATGGGTCGGCTCTTTTGATATCGGCGAAGGCCGTACCCGCAAGACGCGGGAATCGAAGAGGCCTTATGGAGACGATCGACCTTACCGCTTTACGAAACTTCACTCGCCGCACCGGGCAACCGACGCACCCGGATCTGCTCGACGCTCGCCCGCTCGAGCACGTCAACAAGATTGAAATTGACGAAGAACACATCACGGTGGAGTACGACGAAAAAGTCACCCGCTTTTACAATGCGAACGAGATTACCAAGCGCGAATGGGTCTACAAGTACAACGACGATCCCGAGTTCGTTGCGGCCGTCGGCAAAGTGATCGAGCTGGCCAGGCGGCATCTCAAGGATTTGCCCGAGAACATTGCCTGTCCGCCGGGCTGCGCGGAATGCTGCAGCGGCTACGAGCCCTTCGTGAGCAAGCCCGACGTCGAGCGAATTGCCGCCCACCTCGGAATGAGTTACGAGGAGACGCTGCGCCGGTACGTCGTCGAACGTCCGTCGGCCGACGGCTTTCACGTTGGTTGGCTTCGCAAAGTCGGCGACGACCTCGGCGACCAATGCGTCTTTCTCATGGGGTCGCGTAGCGGCCGGCACTACTGCGGCATCTACGAGGGGCGCCCGCACGACTGCCGCGATTTCACGCCCATCGGATGCGGGGACGTGGATACGGACTTGCCGCGGAAGACCGCCTGGAAGGTCGGGCCGGCGTTCCAGCCCAAACGGCGCGGGCGGAGCCCCAACGGTAAACGCCTTTGATGCTCGCCGCCGTTGCCGTTTCGGCGGCGCTCTATCAAGGGATGCACTGGCGGTTCGTCGGCCCGCTGCGCGGCGGACGCACCGTCGCGATCGACGGCGTAGCCGAGCAGCCGAATCTCTTCTACATTGCCGCGGTCAACGGCGGCATCTGGAAAAGCGAAGACGCGGGGCGAACCTGGGTGCCGATCTTTGATCGAGAGCCG
>JABCZE010000256.1 GCA_013289785.1 Vulcanimicrobiota bacterium
ACCAGCCGTAATCTTCGCAACTGGGAGGATAGTTGCTCGTTTGCCCGGCTTGGTTGTACTTCACCATCGTCCCCGTTCCGAGCCCATACGTGCTGCGGTACGTCGAGAAGGTGGTAGCGGCATCCGGGTCGTCGCCCGCTTCGATGACGGCGACGATCTGGCCGGAGCCTTTTCCGAGCGAACCGGTAAGATTGTAGGCCGCTTCGAGTTGGGCTGCCGTCCAGCCGCAGGTCGACGACGGATTGCAGCTCGAGAGGGGGTTGATCCCGTTCTTGTTAGAGATGAGCGCGAGGCAGGTCGGCTTGCCGACGACTTGCGGGCATGCCGGATGCGCGAGATGTTTTGCCTGCCACTGCGGGATGGCATGAGTCAGCGCCGACTGGCCCATCAGGGGCGCGCCGCCGGCAGCGGGCACGTTCGAAGATCCGCCCGTACTACAAGCGGTGATTGCCAGAACCGCAACGAGCGGCACAGCAAATTTCAAGAATTTCACTAAATGCTCCTTAGTTAGGTGGTCTGGAGGCGGTCAAGTGAACGTCTTTTCTCGGACGAACCCGCGGTTGGCCTGCCGCCTTTTGTAATATCTAGGGCCGGCAACTGGGCCCTCCGTCGCACCGGAAGGAACCTTTCCAGGCGCATGGCATTCGCCATCGATGGGAAAGCGATTGGCAGCATCCCTCGTCCTGGCTTTTACGATTTCGGCGTGTTCGGCATCGTCGAATCCGACGCCGCAGCTCTTCGTCCGCGACAACGCGTTTCTGCAATCCCTCGACCGAAGCGGCGTCGGAAAGATCCGTCATATCGTCTATGTCATTCAGGAGAACCGCAGCTTCAACGATATGTTTGAGGGTTATCCCGGGGCCGACACCACGCCGACAGGCAAAGACTCGTCCGGGAAAAAAGTCCCGCTGCAGCCGATTTCGCTCAAGACGACGTACGACATGGACCACTCGGCGCATGCAATGTTTGAGGACTGCAACGGAACCGGAACGCTGCCCGGCACCAAGTGCCTGATGAACGGCTTCAACAACGAAGAGATTTACGGAAGCCCGCGCGACGGCCAGTACGCGTACGTGCCGCACGAAGAAAGCAAGCCCTATTGGGATATGGCGCACGAATTCGTGTTGGCCGACCACATGTTCGCGTCGCAGCTCGACGAGAGTTTCGTTGCGCACCAATACATCATTGCGGCTCAAGCAGCATCGAGCGTCGACGTGCCGTTTTTTTATTGGGGATGCGGCGGCGGTAAGTCGGACATGGTTCAGACCATCAAGAAAAACCGCACGTACGGAGGCGACCAGCGACCCTGCTTCAACTACGAAACGCTTGGCGACGAACTCGACACGGCGGGTTTACCGTGGCGCTTCTATACCAGCGGCTACCGTGTACCGTTCGGCGGCCTTTGGTCGGGATATCAAGCGGTCAGACATATCTTCCACGGGCCGGACTGGAAGAAGGATGTGATCACGCAGCAGAGCCGGTTTCTCACCGACGTCAAAGCCGGAAAGCTCGCGAGCTTTACGTGGATCACGCCAGAGTGCTCGAACTCCGATCATCCCGGCTGCGGCGGCGGCGGTGGGCCGTCGTGGGTCTCGTCGGTCGTGAACGCGGTTGGTGAGAGCAAGTTTTGGGATTCGACGGTCATCTTCGTCCAGTGGGACGATTGGGGCGGTTTTTACGATCCCGTTCCTCCGCCCCATAAAGGCTACGACGGCTTGGGCTTCCGCGTGGGATTGATCGTCATCTCACCGTATGCGAAGCACGATTACGTTTCGCACGTTCAGTATGAAACGGTCAGCGTGCTTCGCTTTGCGGAAGACACCTTCGGGCTCGCACAGCTAACCGGCGCGGACGCACGCGCGACATCACCCGCCGGCGACTGTTTGGACTTCAATCAAGCACCGCGCAAGTTCGTGCCGATTAAAGCCCCGCTAACTGCGGCGTTTTTCTTGCATCAGCCGCCCGATCCAAGAATTCCCGACACCGATCGATGACAGCGATCATAGCGGTACGGCGAAGACGGTGCCTTGTTCCTGACTGCCGCCACCCTGCGTAGTACCGTAGAGCGTGCCGCCGACGTCGATCAGACCAGCCATCGGTTCCTCGCCGTCGCCTATTAAAGGCCACGAGCAAAGTACGGATTCAGCACCGGACGTCGTGATGGAGAAGACCGCGCCGATGCCGACCTGGCCACCTTCGGCCGACGTGCCGTAGAGCGTGCCGCTGACGTTGAGCAGGACTGCGCTGGGGTCTGCAGCGTCGAGACCATATCCAAAGCTGTGAAGCACGGTTAGCTTGCCGGCCGCGGTGAGCTTAAAGGCCGTGCCGCCGGCGTCGAAGCGGATCGTTCCGCCGTTTGGAGTCGTGCCGTAAAGCGCGCCGCCGACAACGATGAGGCCCGCAACCGGGCCCGCGCCGTCGGTCCCGTCAAAGCTGTGAACCACACTTTCTTGGCCCGACGTCGTCACCCGAAAGACCGTGCCGTAACCGCCGGTGCCGCCGCCCTGGGTCGTACCGTAGAGCGCGCCTCTGAACCGAACCAGGCTCGCTTGAGGAGTCGCGCCGTCCGAACCGTTGGCAAAGCTGTAGAGTACCTTTTCAACGCCCGACGTCGTGACGGAGAATACCGTTCCGTTGCCGGTCGCACCGCCGCCGACGGTCGTCCCATAGAGCGTTCCGCCGTCGTTAATCAATCCATCAGCGGGCTCGTCACCGTCCGGAAGGCCGCTGAAGCTGTAGACGATGCTCAGCTTCCCGGCTTTGGTAATCTTGAAGATCGCCCCGTCTCCATGCGCGCCTCCGTGAACCGTCGTGCCGTAGAGCGCGCCGCCGAGCGAAACCAATCCGCCGTAGGGACTCGAGCCGTCCGGTGATCCGGTGAAACTGTGGAGCACTTTCTCCGAACCGCCGCTGATGGAATAGACCGTCCCGATGTCGCTTGCGCCACCGGTTGGCGTCGTGCCATACAGCGTGCCGTTAAGGTTGAACAGGGCGGCCTCGGGTACCGAGCCGTCGGGGTAACCTTTGAAGTTATAAGCCGTCGGGCAAGTCGGCTGCGTGCGCCGCTTCGCCCCGACGGCAGCGGCAACTCCCCGATTAGCGGCGACTCCCGGTATGCTGCCGGCGCCCCCCTGGGCGCAGCCGGCGAACAGCGCCGAGCACAAAAGCAGCAGTAGGCCGCCGCTTTTTCGAGGGGACGGAATTGATAGAAATTCGGGCATGATGAGCTCCTCTCAAGCAAGACGAGGCGGCGCTCTCGGCGGCCTCTCCACTAAGGATGCGCCAGCTCCGGCTGAGGGGATATGCGGGGAAACACTACCTTTCGCTGAAGCAACCAAGGGAAAGGGAGGTTCTTGTGAAGCACCCAGGCAGTATCGTCGGCGCGTGCCTCAGCGCCGTGCTTTTAACCGCGTGCGGCGGCAACGCCAACGTCGCTCCGCTCGGTGGTTACGCCGAGCCTCTCGCCAAGAATAGCAAAACCTTCGCCTACACCGGCACGCAGCAAAGCTTCAAGGTGCCAAAAGGTG
>JABCZE010000257.1 GCA_013289785.1 Vulcanimicrobiota bacterium
CTCCTGCGTGTCGTTGTCATCCTGAGCCCCTCGACTCCGCTCGGGATAAACTCCGTCGAAGGGTTCACCGCCGGCGATGTAGTCATGCTGGAGCCGCGCCAACTGCCCGTTTCCGAAGAACAGCGAGAGCCCCAGCGTCACCACGGCGATGATGATGACGCCGCCGAAGAACTCCGCGAAGGCAAACCGCCATCCCAACAGCGACCAAAAGAGAATCAGAATCGCAACGTTCATATTGGTCGACGAGATAAGGAACGCGAAGACCGAGCGGATGTCGGCACCGCTGCGATAGAAACCGCGCGCCGCGGCGGCCGCTCCGTACGAGCAGGATGACGAAATCACGCCGAAGCCCGCGGCGTACAGCAGCCCTTTGAGCCCCGGGCCCAAGTAACGTTCCATCGTCGCCGGCGTCAACATCACTTGCACGATTGCGGAGATCAGAAAGCCGAAGATCAGGCCAAATAGACTATCCCAGAAAAACATTGCGGCTTGAAGGACGCCCGCCGCCAGCGCGTGGGCCAGACTAACCGCCAACGGAAACCGGTGCGTGGCCGAAGAGCGGGGGAATAAAATGGCCGGCGAGATACGCGAGCGCGAAGACGGCGCAGCCGTACATCGCCACCTCGACGCCTTTTCCGATCGGGTTTCGCTCGCTGAGCGTGCCGGCAAAATAGCCGACCGCAAAGAGGCCGGCGAGCGCAAAAAGCAGCGACGTAAGGCTCGACGCGAAAACCGACAACGGCAGCGTGAAGGCTAGGATCGGGAGCAGCGAACCGAAGGCGTACGAAGCGCTCATTGCAAAAGGCCCCCGCAACAGGTCCGTGTTCTCGGCTTCCCGCGGATCGATGCCGAACTCGTCGCGCACCATCTCGTAGAGGTAGATTTCGGGATGCTGCGTCAGTCGTTTGACGATCATCTCCGCTTCTTGTGCGCTGAAGCCTTTGAGCTTATAGTACGCCACCTGTTCGGTGAACTCGCCCTGCGGATCGGCGGCCATCTCGCGTTTCTCCATGTCGATGGTGGCCTGGACGACTTCGCGTTCGGCCTTCCGCCCGAGATACTCCCCAACGCCCATCGAGAGCGCGCCGGCAAATAGGGCGAGAAAGCCGCTAATAAAAACGGCGCTCCGATCTCCCTCGGCGACACCGACGCCGGTAATGATCCCCAGCGTCGTCAGAATGCCGTCCTGCATTCCGAAAACTATTTCGCGAATGCTGCGGCGTTTCTCGAGGGTACGGCGCTGCAACGTGTCGGGAATTCGCGGTTGGACCTGCTGCCAGCCCGGCACGTCCTCGACGACGCTTTGGACGGGCGCCGTCACGTTCGATGTACTGCTCGACTCCGTCATATAAAGGAGACCTTGCCGCCCTCCTCGCCGAAGTCCTCGCCATGGCCAGACCACTCTTGACATTGGCCGCCGTCGCCGGCCTTCTTCCAGCGACGATTCTACCCGCCGGCGCGACCAGTTGGCCGGTTTTCGGATTCGACCCGGCTCGCAGCGGATTCAACACCGCCGAACACACGCTGACCATTGGTAACGTCCATCGCTTGCGCGAGCGGTGGCAAATCCCGCTCGGCGCCGATGCCGATTCGACGCCGATTCTTCTCGACAAAGTCCGGGTTGGTCGGGCAACGGTTCCGATGCTCTTTCAAACGACGACCAACGGCGTGACGCTCGGCATCGATGCGACCTCCGGCAAGATCGTCTGGCGCTTTACGACGCACGGGTCGACCATCACCGATTCGACGCCTGCCGCAGACCCGTCAGGCACCAGCATCTACGTCCCGGGCATCGACGGTAAGGTACACAAGGTTTCTGCCGCCAAAGGCCGCGAGGAGCACGCCCCTGGGTTTCCGGCGCGGATCACGCGGTTGCCCTTGACCGAGAAGGACGCATCGCCGCTCAACGTCGGCAACGGCTACCTTTACGCGGTAACGTCGGGCTACTACGGTGATGCACCGCCGTACGACGGCCATGTCGTCGCCGTCAACTTAAGCAGCGGAAAGACGACCGTCTTCAACTCGCTCTGCAGCACATACCGGAAGCTGATCAAGGCGACCACCTGCTCGCAGCAGCGCTCGGGTATCTGGGGACGTGGCGGCGCCGTCGTCGATCCCGACTCCTCGATGGGCGGACGAATCTACGCCGCCACCGGAAACGGCCAGTTCGACGCCAACTCGGGCGGCGACAACTACGGCGACTCACTCTTATCGGTCAGCCAAGATCTCTCGACGTTGCTTGGCAGCTACACGCCCGGCGATTATCAGCAACTCGAAAACGGCGACACCGATCTGGGAAGCTCGTCGCCGGGTATTTTGCCCGATCAAGCGACGAGCCAGACTCCGTACATGCTCGTCGAAGGTGGTAAAGACGCGATCCTCAAGCTGCTCAACCGCGCGGCCCTGCCTGGCGTCGGCGGCGAGTTGCAGACCGTCGATCTGCCGGGCGGTCTCTTCTCCGCCCCAGCCATCTGGACGCAGGGCTCGGGGAGTCCGTGGGTCTTCCTCGGCTTCAGCAACGAGGTTATGGCGTATCAGCTGCAGACCAACGGGTCGGGGGTCAGCCAGCTCGCCAGCGTTTGGAGCGCAAACCCAGGCAGTAGCCGAGGCGAGGGCTCGTCGCCGGTCGTTACCAACGGCATCGTCTTCGTCGCCTTCAACGATGCGCTCGTAGCGCTTGACGCGGTTAATGGAAAAGAGCTCTGGAGTAGCGCCTCAAAGAGCTCGGGGGTCAATATCGGCTCGATTCACTGGCAGAGCCCGATCGTGGTCAACGGCTGGGTCTATTGCTCCGACGAAAGCGATAACCTCACCGCGTACTCGCTGAAGTAGCGCCGATGCGAACCGCGGTCGTCTTCGCCGGGCTCCTCGCTGCAACGTTTCGTCCTGCTTTCGCGACGAATTGGCCGACCTTCGGGTTCGATACGGCACGCAGCGGATTCAATTCGTCCGAACGCACGCTGACCGTCGGCAACGTCCATCGCTTACACAAACGATGGCAAGTTTCGCTCGGCGCCGTCGCGGATTCGACACCCATTCTGCTCGAACACGTTCGGATCGGGCGTGCAGAGATCCCGATGCTCTTTCAAACGAGGATGGATGGCGTAACGCTCGGCATCGAAGCGACCACCGGCAAGATCGTCTGGCGTTTTAGGACGCACGGTTCGACCGTCACGGATTCCACGCCGGCGGCAGACCCGTCAGGAACCAGCATCTACGTCCCCGGCATAGACGGCATGGTGCATAAGCTCTCAGCGGCAACCGGCCGCGAGGAGCGCGCCCCGGGATTTCCCGTGCGAATCACACTCTTGCCCTTAACCGAGAAGGACGCGTCGCCGCTCAACGTCGCCAACGGATACCTCTATGCGGTCACCTCGGGTTATAACGGCGATGCACCCCCGTACGACGGCCACGTCGTCGCCGTCGAGCTGAACACCGGTAAGACGACAATCTTCAACTCGCTTTGCAGCAAGTATCGGAAGCTCGTCA
>JABCZE010000258.1 GCA_013289785.1 Vulcanimicrobiota bacterium
CGGCATACGCCGTTACCGGCGAATCTGCGGGCGATATCGTTATGAGATTTACCAGCTCGTCGAGCTTCGCGATCGTCGTATTGTAATGAAAGCGATGCGATAGCGTCTCGTCGACCGCCGACTTGGCAGCGACGTGCACCGCGCGAAGCAGCGCTTTGTCCGCAGCATTTTGCGCTGCCGGCAGATCGCGCGCGCCGCTATCGGGCGGCGCCTCGAAGAAGGGCTTGCCGGCGCGCCAGATGCGGTTCAGGAGACGCACGCGTCCGCTGATGCCCTCGTCGGTCCAGTCGCTCGTCTCTTCGGGCGGCGTGACGTAAAGCGCGAAGAGCCGCATCGCGTCGACGCCGATCTTCTGCGCGGTCTCGTCGATGCCGACGACGTTACCGCGCGATTTCGACATCTTCTCACCGTCGCGCAGCACCAGCCCCTGGTGGAAGAGGTTTTTGAAGGGTTCGTCGGCGCCTTGCACCCAGCCGCGGTCCGTAAAGAACTTGTAAAAGAATCGCGAGTAGAGCAGATGCAGCACGGTGTGCTCGGCGCCGCCGATATATTGGTCGACGTTCATCCACTGCGCGGCACGCTCCGGCGACCACGGCAGACGATCGTTATGCGGATCGAGGTAGCGCAGATAGTACCACGACGATTCAAAGAACGTGTCCATGGTATCGCTCTCGCGGCGCGCCGGGCCGCCGCACTTCGGGCATCTCGTCTCGACGAACTCCGCCACCGCGGCCAGCGGCGACCCTTCACCGCGCAGACGCACCCCCAAAGGCAAAAGAATGGGCAGATCGCTGTCGGGTACGGGCACTTCACCACACGCGCTGCAGTAGACGATTGGAATCGGCGTACCCCAATACCGCTGGCGCGAGATCAGCCAGTCGCGCAGCTTGTAGTTGACGCTCGTCTTCCCACGGCCGAGCGCGGACAGGCGTTGCTCGATCGCTTCGCGGGCGCGTTCGCTGGTCATGCCGCTAAACTCTTCGCTGGCGATCAGGCGCCCGTCTTCGACGTACGGTTCGGGCGGCATCTCGTCCGGCGGCGCATTTGACGGGACGACGACGGTGACGACCGGGAGCGCATATTTTCGCGCGAACTCAAAGTCGCGCTCGTCGTGCGCCGGAACGCCCATCACCGCACCGGTTCCGTACTCCGCCAGCACGTAGCTCGTCACCCAGATCGGAATCCGCTCGCGAGAGAGCGGATGGATCGCATACGCGCCGGTGAAGATGCCGCGCTTTTCCATCAAGCTGGTTCGCTCCAGTTCCGACTTCGATTGCAGGCTTTCGGCAAACGCGTCGATCTGGGCCGTATGCTCGAGCGAGACGATCCGCTGCAGCGCGCTCACGACCGGATGCTCCGCGGCGATGGCGAGAAAGGTCGCGCCGAAGAGCGTGTCGAGGCGCGTCGTAAAGACTTCGACGCGCTCATCGAGTCCGTCGACTTCGAAAGAAAACGTAGCGCCTCTGCTGCGGCCGATCCAGTTGCGCTGCATCGCCCGGGTGGGCTCAGGCCAGCCGGTCAGCGTATCGAGATCGTCGAGCAAACGGTCGGCGTAGGCGGTGATCCGCAGGAACCATTGCGATAAGTTGCGCCGTTCGACGAGGTGGTCGCACCGCCAACAGCGGCCGTGGACGACCTGCTCGTTAGCCAGCACCGTTTGGTCTTGCGGGCACCAGTTGACCGGGGCCTCACGCTTATAGGCGAGTCCGGCTTCGTACAAGCGTAAGAAGAGCCACTGATTCCAACGGTAATACTCGGGTTCGCACGTGGCGATCTCGCGCGACCAGTCGTAGCTGGTGCCCAACAAGCGCAGTTGGCGGCGCATGTTGAGAATGTTCTCGGTCGTCCAGACGGCCGGGTCGGCGTCGTTCGAGATCGCCGCGTTCTCGGCCGGCAAGCCGAAGGCGTCCCAGCCCATCGGGTGCAGCACGTTGTACCCGAGCATCCGCCGCATGCGCGCCACCGCGTCGCCGATCGTGTAGTTCTTTGCGTGGCCGACGTGCAGATCGCCCGAAGGATACGGGAGCATTTCCAGCGCGTAGTACTTGGGCTTCTCGCTTTCGTTGGGCGCGCGATAGAGTGACTCGCGCTCCCAACGCGACTGCCACTTGTGCTCGATCGATGCGAAGTCGTAGCTCCCGGCCATGAAGAGCATGGTACACGCTGGGAGGGGGGCACCGCTACCCTTTGCGCTGCAGGCTCTCGGCGTGATGGAACGCCATGATCGTACGAATTGCTTTGATTGCCGGGGCGGCGCTCGCCGTTGCCGGCTTCGCGCTCTGGCGTCCGGCTCCAAGAGCCGCCGTCCAATCGGTTGCACTTACCACGCCGAACGCCGATCCCGATCCGCTCGCTTCCGGCGCGGAACGCCATCGGCACTTCCGGCACGCCGCGCCGTCGGGCGACCTGGTGGTCTACGTGGCCGGCGACGTTCGCAAGCCGGGTCTCTATCATCTCCACGTCGGCGATCGCTACGCGCAAGCCGTCGCTTTGGCCGGCGGATTTGGAGCATCGGCGCAGGCCGGCGGCGTCAACCTCGCTGCGCGCGCCGCCGACGGCGAAGAGATCTACGTCCCCGCGGCCGGTGAATCGGCGCGGTCCCGTTTGCGGGAACCGCGCACGCGGCGCCACCGAGCCTCGCCACCGCCCGACGGCAGCGTCGACGTCAACACGGCCGATGCTGCGGTTCTAGCCGCGGTTCCGGGTATTGGGCGGGCCGTCGGGACGCGCATCGTGGCGCTTCGCGAGCGCGAAGGCAACTTTGCGTCGCTCGACGAGCTTTTGGACGTCGCCGGAATGACGCAGAGTCGCTTAGAGCGAGCGCGCCCCTATCTGCGCGAACCCTGAAGGAAGCAGCGCCTCTAGAGCGGTGGGGGTTTGCACGTTCCGCCGACCACGAGGCACGTTGCGATGTCTTCCGGGCCGGTGCCCGTGGCAGCCGCGCCATGCAACTCTATCAATGCCCCGCTGCTTTGAATCTTATAGCCGAGAACGTTATTCGAAATATAGTTCGTGACGTACGCAAATTTGCCCCGAGGTTCGACCGAGACGTCAACGGGATCGCTACCCGCCGAAAACGGCGACCCCGTCACGGCCGTCAGCGCGCCCGTGTTCGCGTTGATGCTAAAGCCGGAGATCTCGGCGCCGGCGAAGTCGGTCACGTAGAGAAACCGGTGCTGCGGATCGACGACGGCGTGGATCGGGCCCGGGCCCCCTGCGAAAGGCGAGTGCTCTGCCCGCCGTAGCTCGCCGCCGCTCAGGATCGTATACGCGGAGATGTCGTTGGAGCTGTAGTTGGGCACGTAGACGAACTTGCCTTGGGGGTCGACGACGATGCCGTAGGGCTGACTGTCGGCCGTAAAAGGCGAGCCCGTCACCGCGGTTAGGTTGCCGTTGATAGGATTGATCGAATACCCCGAAACGTCGTTGGATTGCTCGTTGGCCACGTAGAGATATCCGGCGGTTGGGTCGGCTGCCACGGCG
>JABCZE010000259.1 GCA_013289785.1 Vulcanimicrobiota bacterium
GCTTGTTCGAGCGTTGCCGGCGCATCGCTCGCGCCGGCAACGAGCGTGGTGATCAGGGCCCGATACTAAACGACGTCGGGGCCGATGACGTGCTCAAGGGTACCGTCGCGACGAGTGACGGCGACGGTAGACGGCGGAAGAATTCAAGCTGTCCGTTCGATCCACTTGGGGATTCGAGCACGCACACGTATTGCTGGTCCGGTGTTACCGCAACGTCGACCGGCGTTGCTCCGAGCGTAACGGTGGGCGCCGTCGCAATGCTCCCAAGCGCGCCATATTCTAGTGTAGGGGCGTTGCCCGAAGCTTCCGCGAGGCCTGCTATATAGACCGTGCCATCCGTCGCTTGCGCGCCACCGTAGACACCTTCAAATTGCGAGAGCGTGATCACCGACCCGCCGCTGAGCGACTGAAGAACGGGTTGACCCGAGCACGTATTTGCAACCAGAAATATCGAACTTCCGGCGCCCGCAACGAAAAACGGCGCCTCCGGGTTGATTTCCGGCGTCGTATACGTCGCCGACGTCGTCGCCGCGCCGCCGCTGGTTTCCGACACATAGATCGCCGCCATTGAGGTCAGTGACTGCGGGGCAAAGGAATACAAGTCACCACCGATCGACTTGAGCGCGACGTCGTATTGGAAACCCGTCGCAAATGACGGATTTGCCGCGATCGTCGAGTCGAAACCGCTCAACTTGATTGCCGGATAGCCGCCGTTGGAATTGTTATAGAAGGCATCGCAATGCGCATCGGCAGCCGCGCCATACTGGAATGGATTCGCTGCGGTGATTGTTGCGGGCAACGGCGAGGCGATTGGCGCCGGCGTTGGATTCGCCGTTGTCGGCGCAGGCGCGAAGAAGGCAAACGCGCTTGAAGAGCTACCCGCGACCGCGAAAGCGCCGCTGGCACAACCGCTCAGCGCCGCGATCTGTACACCGGCGGGGCCGGTAAGAACCGAGCCCGCCTGTTTTTGCGTGAGCCCATCGATCACGTACACCGTGCCGTCACTATCATCGACGAACACATAATAGTCGCCGTCGACGGCGGCGTTCAGTGATGACCCCCCAGCGTTTAGCGCGAGCGGCGATCCGATCGTGCCCGAGCCGCCGGTGTTGCTTGGATAGGTCGCGGTCAGCGCGGTCGCCGCCGTAATCGAGGTGGCCGACAGCGTCGTGCCGCCGGTCGTACTCAGCGATGCGGGCGCGGCGAGCGTTCCGGGAATCAGATTATCATCGGCGTCGACCGGTTGCGCGTCGACCGACGTCGTTTGCGGCGCGGCCAAATTCTCCAGCACGCGCCACGTCGCCGGTGTGCTGCCTGCAACCGTGAATTGCACGCCGCTCGCGACACCCAGCATCGTTACGGAAACTGCCGGCGCATCGCCGATCGCGATGGCGATTGGCGCGGTGCTTCCGGTGGCCAGCAGATTGTGATCGCCGTCATAGACGCTTGCAACAAACGTGTCGTTGGAAATTGGCGCCGGAACTTGCACTGTAATCGACGTCGGCACCGGCCCGGGAGATGGAATCGTATAGACGTTTTCGGTCGGCGTTGGGTTGGGTATGGGGGCTGCGAGAACGCGAACGCCGAGGGTCGCGCTGCTCGGAGAAATCCATTGGGGACGCCGGCCTCGCGCGGCGGGTGACCCGCGTGCCGGAATCTGCAAGCGCAGCGACGCGGTCCCCATCGGACCGGAACCGGAAGCGGTCGGCGGCTCCACGCGGTCGAGCGAAGCGCCGTTGGGACCACCGCCGCAACCAGCGATAATCGCGGCCGCGCCGACGGAAACCAATCCCGACGTCTTTTTCATCCAAAGCAAGCTTCTACGTGCTTGTTGCGCTGCGCCTGCGAGTCCGCTCCAGACCGAGGGTCCAAAGTTATGGAGTCACCCGAATGAGAGGCTCGCGATTTTTCCGGCCGCAACGAAACCCACACGAAGTCCTAACGAGATTCCGGGGCCAAAATGAATGACGTGGTCGTACTACCGTTTCCCAGAATCCATCCGGCTGCCTTTGAATACAAAGAGGAAAACGATGTAGTCATCAGCGTGTAATCGAACCGAACCGATCTCGTAGTGTGTGTCGACTCGAGACGCGGTGTGCGTCGCCAGATCGCCCCCGACCTAGCGTTGGTTGAGTCGCAGGGCGCGAACGTAGCGCTCGATTTCTTCACCCACCGCCGGCGAAATATCGACAAAGACGACGCTGTGATGGTATTCGCGAAATTGCTGCGTCGCGTGCACGACTTTTCCACGCACCTGTACGGCGCGCCCCGCTCCGCCGTTCGGCAACTCGAACTGCATGCTCAACGCGCTGCCCTCAGCAATGCGGCTCTCGAAGGCGAGGCGCATGCCGCCGCGACTCAAATCAAGCGCCAGTGCGTCAATGCGATCCTTCGTTCCGGCAATTGAGCATGTCACACTGAATTCGGTATCAACGCGAATCGCGCTATCGGCGGCCGCGCTCTGGGAACGCTCCTCTTCGAGGAACTGGCCGAGCACGTTAACATCGCCGGGCGCGAGCTTCGCAAACTCCACCCCGTATTCGAGCGAATTTGCCGAGCGGCTAGCGTTGTGGCGAATCCGTCCCTCGATGGGGATCTTTTTCGTGCCGACCGGCAGGTTGAACCGGATTTCTGACCCGGTCAAAAAGATGCTTGCGGCCGTCAGACGGCAGCCGCCGGTCGAAAGTTCGATGATGGTAACGCGCACGGGCTTGGGAAAACCGTCGACGGTCGCCTCCACCGCTATTGCCAGGGGAAGCCTAAACGAAGGGCTCACAGTGCTACAATATAGCAAGTCGCCCCCGGATTCTCATTTGGGCCCGGGCGCCCTTTTTGGGGGCAGCGACCTTTGTCCGCTAAAAAATGCAACTCTTCGTGTACCCTTGGGGTTTAACGAGCGGCGCCTGCCTACGCTAAGAGAGGATCATTATCGCTACTCGAAATCGCACGCCAAAAACACGCGACGTTAAGACGCATAGCGTCGACAACAAAGAGCTGCCGCTTGAAGTTCACGGCAGCGTCAAGCAAGTATTCCCGAGCACGACGTTCTCAGTCGAGCTCGACAATGGCCACACCATTCTGGCGCACATCGCCGGCCGTCTGCGACGCCATCGCATCAAGATTCTTCCGGGCGATCGCGTCGACGTTGAAATTTCTCCTTACGATCTGAGTAAGGGCCGCATCGTGTACCGCTATCGCGCGGGAGAAGCACGCCGCAGCTAAGCGCATGGGGACGCTACGACGCTCGGACGCGCCGTTCCGCGCAGATGCAGCTCGCGTCGCGCTGATTGCGCACGATGCGCGCAAAGACGACCTGACCGAATGGGCCAACTTCAATCGCGAAACACTGGCTCGTTGCTCGCTGGTCGCCACCGGCACCACCGGAGGTCTCATCGCGGAGAAGACCGGCCTGAACGTGCACCTCTTGCTCTCAGGCCCGCTCGGCGGCGATGCACAAGTCGGCGCGATGCTCGTCG